>NZ_FOTH01000047.1:0-31650 GCF_900114515.1 Pseudomonas sp. NFACC46-3 | reverse complement strand
GCGCATGCTCGGCCCAAGGATTGATCTGGCGGTCTCGGTTGGGTGTGGGACCGCTATGGGCGGGGGGGTTGTAGTTTGTGTGTATATCCGTTTCTGCGGTAACGGCTGCTTAGGGTTCCGCCCTGACGGCGGGTCACTTTCGAAAAGCGCGAAAGTAACCAAAGCGCTCCTGCCCCACCACTTGGCACCTCGCCTAGGCTCGGTGTGCCCTCACTCCGGCATTGCTCCGTGGGCCCGCTGCGAAGGGCCATCCATGGCCCAGCGCAGCTATCCCGGCATCCATGCCGGGATGCCCACTCCACAATGCCTGCGTTCGGCCATCGTGGTTAATGGGGCGCCGAGATCAACGTCCACCGCGAGGCGGCCTGAGAGCCGACCTGGTTGGGAGTGAACGCGTTCCTCCTGTGGGAGCGAGCCTGCTCGCGAAGGCGGTGTCACTGTCGATGAAAGATGTTGAATGGGCTGGCCTCATCGCGAGCAAGCTCGCTCCCACAGGTTTTTGTGTCGCATGCAGATGCTGTGAACACCCGCAACTCCATGTGTGCGAGCTTGCTCGCGATAGCGGTGGTTCAGCCACATAAATGCTGGAAGTGCTCTGCTCTGCTCTTGCTCTGCTCTTGCTCTGCTTTTGCTCTGCTTTTGATCTTGATCTGGGCGGCCCCGTTAAACCACGCTGGCCGAACGCAGGCATTGCGCAGTGGGCACCTCGGCATGGATGCCGAGGTAGCCGCGCTGGACCATGGATGGTCCTTCGCGGCGGGCCCACGGAGCAATGCCGGAGTGAGGGCATGCCGAGCCCAGGCGAGGCACCAAGTGGTGGGGCATGAGCGTTTTGCTTACTTTTGCGCTTTTCAAAAGTGAGCCGCTGTAAGAGCGGAACCGCCAGCAGCCGTTACCAAAAAAACGGATATACACACAAACTCCCGCCTCCCTGGTGAAAGCAACTCGGCCTTGCCTACCGGCGCTTGCTGCCACCGAGCAACGACCCCATCAACCCACGCACCAATTGCCGCCCCAACTGATTGGCCGCCTGGCGCATCGCCGATTTAAGCGCCTGACCGGCCGCGGTGCCGAGAAATTCCCCGGCCTTTTCGGTGAAGCTCGGTTCTTCCGCCGTCGGCTTACCCGGTGCCTCTTCGGCCTGCGGTTCCAGCCCTTTGCGGCCCATCAGCACTTCATAGGCCGACTCGCGATCAATGGGCTTGTCATAGCGCCCTTGCAGCGACGAGCTGGCGATCAACCCGGCGCGCTCGGCCTCGCTCAGCGGCCCGATGCGTGATTGCGGCGGCGCCACCAGCACGCGCTGGACCATTTCCGGCGTGCCTTTTTCCTGCAAGGTGCCCACCAAGGCCTCACCAATGCCAAGTTCGGTCAGTACCGCCAGGGCATCGAATTGCGGATTGGGCCGAAAACCGTCCGCCACTGCCCGCAACGACTTCTGCTCCTTGGCGGTAAAGGCCCGCAGGCCATGCTGGATGCGCAAGCCCAACTGCGCCAGCACGTCGTCCGGCAAATCGCCCGGCGACTGGGTCACGAAATACACCCCCACGCCCTTGGAACGGATTAGCCGAACCACTTGTTCCAGGCGCTCCTGCAAGGCCTTGGGCGTCCCGGCAAAGAGCAGGTGCGCCTCGTCGAAGAACAGCGCCAGCAGCGGTTTGTCTGCATCGCCGCGCTCAGGCAACTGCTCGAACAGCTCGGCCAGCAGCCACAACAGGAACGTCGCGTAGACCTTCGGTGCTTCATGGACCAGGCGGCTGGCGTCGAGCAAGTGGATGCGGCCACGGCCATCGCTGGCCGGTTGCAGGATGTCTTCGAGCTGCAAGGCTGGCTCGCCGAACAACGCGTCCGCCCCCTGCTGTTCCAGGGTGGACAAGCGTCGCAACAACGCCTGGCTGGAACCGGTGGTCATCAAGGCCGCGTCGTCCCCCAGCAATTCTGGGTTGTCCTTGAGATGGTTGAGCAGCGCCTTCAGGTCCTTGAGGTCCAGCAACAACAGGCCTTCGCGGTCGGCCACCTTGAACGCGGCGTAGAGCGCCGACTGCTGGCTGTCCGTCAGTTCCAGCAGACTGCCGATCAACAACGGGCCCATCTCGCTCAGGGTGGTGCGCAATGGATGCCCGGACTGGCCGTGGATATCCCACAAGGTCACCGGGTAAGCCTGGGGCTTGTGGTTGAGCCAGGGCATGCCGGCGATACGCTCGGCGATCTTGCCCTGGGGATTGCCGGCAGCGCCCAGGCCGCACAGGTCACCCTTGATGTCCGCCGCGAACACCGCCACGCCGGCATCGCTGAACATTTCGGCCAGGCGCTGCAAGGTGACGGTCTTGCCGGTACCGGTGGCGCCTGCCACCAGACCATGACGGTTCGCCAGGCGCATGGCCTGGGCGATGGGCTGGCCGCTAAGGTCGGCCCCGATAACGAGTTGCGATGAGTCAGGCATGTAGTCACCCGTGGTGTTTGCGATATGACGCCATTTTGCACGCATATATAAAAGCATGCCTGGCGCATTAAGCCCCCGGCGCTGGAAATAAAAATCGCATGTGATCGCACTCATGTGGCGAGGGCGCTTGCTCCCGCTGGGCTGCGAAGCGGCCCCGAATCTTGGGAGTGCTTCGCGCTGGAGCGCCAGCCCGGTCCAGCGGGAGCAAGCTCCCTCGCCACGTATTCATTTACATAGCCGCTACGTCACCATAACCCAACCGAACATCTATTCTTACTAAAGGTCAACACAGGAGAACACTGACCGGAGGGACGTTCATCGTGCATATAGCGGACATAACCATGTTCTACGCCCCCGCCAGCGGAGGCGTGCGCACTTATCTGGATGCCAAGCACCGGCGCCTGGGCGATCGGCCCGGTATTCGCCACAGTCTGTTGATCCCCGGCGCGCATTTGAGCGAGCACGATGGGATCTACAAGGTTCCTGCCCCTGCACTGCCGTTCGGCAAGGGCTATCGTTTCCCCCTTCGCCTGGCCCCCTGGCGCAATGTCCTGCGCGATCTACAGCCCGATCTGATTGAAGTTGGCGATCCCTACCTCACGGCGTGGGCCGCGCTGGATGCCCGTCGTCAGCTCGACGTGCCCGTCATCGGTTTCTATCACTCCGACCTGCCACTGCTGGTCAGCAACCGCATGGGCAACTGGTTCACCCCCAACATCGAAGCCTATGTCAGCAAGTTGTACGGCAACTTCGACCGGGTCCTGGCGCCGAGCCAGGTCATGGCCGACAAACTGACCGGGTTGGGGGTCAAGAACGTCTACGTGCAACCGTTGGGCGTCGACCTGCAAACCTTCAACCCGGCCGCCCGCGACCCGGAGTTGCGCGCCGAGCTGGGCATCGCCGAAGACGCGCGCCTGCTGATTTTCGCCGGTCGCGGCTCCAAGGAAAAAAACCTGCCGGTGCTGCTCAAGTGCATGAAACGCCTGGGCGAGCGCTACCACCTGCTCCTGGTGGGCTCGTCGATGCCAGCCTTGGTGCCGGACAACGTCACGGTGATCGATGAATTCTGCCCGGCGCCGCAAGTCGCCCGACTCATGGCCAGCGCCGATGCCTTGCTGCACGCCGGAGACCAGGAAACCTTCGGCCTGGTGATCCTCGAAGCGATGGCCAGTGGCATTCCCGTGGTAGCGGTGGCGGCCGGGGCCTTTACCGAAATCGTCAACGAAGACTGCGGCCTGCTGTGCATGCCCAACAATCCACAGGCCATGGCCAATGCCGTGCGCCAACTGTTTTCCGAAGGCTGTCAGCGCCGGGGGGTATTGGCACGCCGGCACGTGGAGCGTCATTACGCCTGGGATACCGTGGTCAACAGCTTGCTGGGGCACTACTACGCCGTGCTCGGCGAACAAATGCCGTTGCTGGCCAATGGTTGAGGCGAGGACCGTGTCGATGAGTTCTTCGCCCAGCGTGCTATTGGTGCTGCATGACGTGGCACCGCAAACCTGGCCCGACTACCAGCCCTTCGTCGAAGCCGTTGACGCCCTCGACCACGTGCCGATGACCTGGTTGGTGGTACCTGACTTTCACCGCAACAATGCCTTGGAGGCTCACCCCGGCTTTCGGCGCCTGCTCGATAGCCGGGTCGAGCGTGGCGACGAGCTGGTGTTGCATGGCTACTACCATTGCGACGACGGTCCTGTCGCCCGCCACCCCAAGGACTGGTTCATGCGCCGGGTCTATACCCATGAGGGTGAGTTCTACAACCTATCCGAGGTCGCCGCCCTCGCCCGCCTGCGCGCCGGTATCGAAACCTTTGAACGCTACCACTGGCCACTGGAGGGTTTCGTCGCCCCGGCCTGGCTGATGAGCGAAGGCACGCGCCAAGCCTTGCGCCAGTTACCGCTGAGCTACACCAGTGACACCCAACACCTCTATCGCCTGCCCGACTTCAGCGCCATCGACGCGCCGGGGCTGGTCTGGAGTGCCCGCAGTGCCTGGCGCCGTGGCCTGTCGAAAGTCATCAGCGACCAGCGTGAACAGCGCTGGCGCCAGGCGCCGGTGATTCGCCTGGGCCTGCATCCGGTGGACATGCGCCATAGCTTTTCCCGGGACTATTGGCTGCGCACCCTCGAACGCCTGCTCAACGACGGTCGCGTGCCGATGACCAAGGTCGGCTGGCTGGCAACCCAGGGGCTGCGTGCCCGCAGCGCCGCATGAAACGGCTGATCTGGCTGGGCGCCGCCCTGCTCACGGCGCTGTTGGTGCCGCTGCTGGTCGGTGGTGGGGAAATGTGGTCGCGGGTGCAGCGCTTTCCCTTGTCGCTACTGCTGGCCATGCTCGGCATGATCGTGCTGTGCTGGGCCTTGAACTCCGTGCGCTTGCGCCTGCTGCTGGGGGAACACCGTGGGCGCATCGGCAGGCTGAAAAGCATCGGCGTGGTGATGTCCACCGAGTTCGCCATGTGCGCGACGCCCGGTGGCAGTGGCGGCCCACTGACGCTGATGGCCCTGCTGGCACGCAACGGCGTGCGCCCGGCCCATGGCAGCGCGGTGTTTGCCATGGATCAGTTGAGCGACTTGCTGTTCTTCCTCTGCGCCTTGGTGGGCATTCTGTTTTATGCGCTGTTCCAGAACCTCAGCCAGCGCATGGAGTGGATGCTGGGGTTGAGTGCGGTTTCAATGTTTGGCGGACTGTTCGCCTGCGCACTGGTGGCCCGCTTCCATCGCCGACTGATCCTGCTGGGCGCGCGGCTGCTGTGCCATTTGCGGGTCAAGGGCAGCACCCGCCGACGCTGGGCGCGCAAGATCCTGCACTTTCTCGCGGCCTTTACCGATACCTTGAAATTGCCACGGCAGACGCTGTTCCAGGTCTTTGGCCTGACGTGCCTGCACTGGGCCCTGCGCTACAGCGTGTTGTACCTGGCGTTGAAAGGGTTGGGCGCGGACTTGCAGTGGGCCTGGAGTTTCCTGATCCAGATGCTGTCCTTGAGCGCGGGGCAATTCAGCCTCTTGCCCGGCGGTGCCGGGGCGGCCGAGGTGACCTCGGCGGCGTTGCTGGCTCCCATGGTGGGCAAATCCACGGCGGCGGCAGCGATCCTGATCTGGCGAGCGGTGACCTATTACTTTTACCTGGTGGCCGGCGGACCGGTGTTCTTCCTGATGGTCGGGCGCCCCCTGATCAAGAAGCTGATAAAGCTCAAGCAGGCCTGAGCGATCAGCGCTTCTGCCCGGGCTCATCCTGGGGATGTAACTGCTCCCACAGTTGCGCGGCATCGGGGAACTCAGTGCCATCCTCGGGCCCCAGTGCATCAGGGTCGTAGCGGCTCAGGCAGCCTTCGCCCAGGGTGTCCGGCGCACGGGAGGTGGCTTTATCCAGTGGATCGGTCATGGTGCAAGGTTGTCCCTGAAGGTTTCATGAATCATTGTGCTTCAGTAAAAAGGCCTGGCGATCGCTCGTCCAGGCCCTTTGCAGTGTGGTCAGAACACCACGGTCTTGTTGCCGTGCACCAGCACCCGGTCTTCCAGGTGATAACGCAGGCCCCGGGCCAACACCATCTTCTCTACGTCACGGCCGAAACGCACCATGTCTTCGATGCTGTCACTGTGGCTGACGCGCACCACGTCCTGCTCGATGATCGGGCCGGCATCCAGCTCTTCGGTCACGTAGTGGCAGGTGGCGCCAATCAGCTTCACACCACGCATCGAGGCCTGGTGGTACGGCTTGGCCCCGACGAACGACGGCAGGAAACTGTGGTGGATGTTGATGACCTTATGGGCGTATTCGCGGCACAAGGCCGGCGGCAGGATCTGCATGTAGCGGGCCAGCACCACCACCTCGGCATCGTGCTGCTTGACCAACCGCGAGACTTCGGCGAACGCCGGCTGCTTGTCCTGCGGGTTGACCGGCACGTGGTAGTAAGGGATGCCGTGCCATTCCACCATGCTGCGCAAGTCGTCATGGTTGGAAATCACACAGGCGATGTCGCAATCGAGCTCATCGCTGTGCCAGCGGTGCAACAGGTCGGCCAGGCAGTGGGACTCGCGACTGGCCATCAGCACCACGCGCTTTTTCTGCGCGGTGTCGGTGATACGCCAGTCCATCGAGAACTCTTCGGCAATGGGGGCGAATGCTTCACGGAAGGCTTCGATACCGAAGGGCAGCGAGTCGGCACGAATCTCGTGACGCATGAAAAACCAACCGCTTTGATTGTCCGAGTGATGGCTTGCTTCGGTGATCCAGCCGTTATGGGACGCCAGAAAGTTACTGACTTTAGCAACGATGCCGACGCGGTCCGGGCAAGCAATCACCAGACGAAAAGTGCGCATTAGGGAAACTCCAGAACTTCGCAAAGGCGGCCATTCTAGCCATTGCGCGGCAAAACTGCAGTATCGATGAGACGCCAAATCTCGACGACGGCCCCCGGGCCACGACCGGCGAGGCCCGGGAAAGCAAGCTATATGTGTGAACAGATGTGAAGACTCTGCCTCGGTATTTAACTGCAACAGGCGTTTTTGTGGCGTAGCACTAATTAATTAAATAAAACACCGGTTAAATGTTTACTTGATGAAACTGTCTGATTACTATTGTCGCACTGTGTCCTTGTCACCCGCGTCCTACATAAGGTAGTCCACATGTCCTTGATCAATGAATACCGCGCCACAGAAGAAGCTATCAAAGAACTGCAAGCTCGCCTGAAAAACCTGTCCCAAGACGACAAACTGCAAACCGAGCTTGAATTCGAAGGCAAACTGCGCACTCTGATGGGCGAATACTCCAAGTCGCTGCGCGACATCATTGCCCTGCTGGATCCAGAAGCCAAGTCGAGCAAAGCACCACGTGGCGCCGTGAAAACTACCGGCACCAAACGCGCTCGCAAAGTTAAGCAATACAAGAACCCGCACAACGGCGAAGTCATCGAAACCAAAGGTGGCAACCACAAGACTCTGAAAGAGTGGAAAGCCAAGTGGGGCGGTGACGTGGTTGAAGGCTGGGCAACCCTGCTGGGCTAAGCCCCACCGGTTCGCAGCGTTCTTAGCGAACAAAAAAACGCCAGCGATTGCTGGCGTTTTTTTTGCCTGTCATCTTTTCACTTCATCGCGGCCCAAGGCTTAAACGTTTGCGCAATTGCTGGCTGTAACCCTGCCACTCCCTGAGTACTTCTTGCTGCACTGGTGTAGACAGGTCCATCCACTCCCCCATCGCCGCATCAAAACTTTCCAAGGTATTAGGCGCGCCCCACTCCGGGGATGACAGCCGTTGTTGACAGAAAAGTCTCCAACGCTCCTGCTCTTCAGGATTCAACGTGTCTGGAAAGTTGCGTGCACGATATCGGAACAATAGTTCTGGTAAACGCTCATCATCGAAAGGCCAGCGTTCTCGAGCCAATTGCGCCGGGTCCGCCATGCGGACTTGTTCACATAAACGTCGATCGCGATCCCCCAGGAAGCCCGCGTATAACTGTTGCTCGGGATCCTCGCTGGCGGTGAAATCCTCGCGACCATAAATAGCCTGAAGTTTATCTTGCCAAACTTTCTGTGCGTCAGTTAGCCGCGATGCCCGTTGCTGATAGCCCTCCATGTCCAACTCCAGTCGCTGCTGGTCCTCGGCACGCAGCACCGACAATGGCGCGATCACCGGGCATTTGTTGATATGGATAAGCTTGAGCGGCACCGGCAACTCACCTTCGAGCAATTCTTCACGGCGGGTATACAAACGCTGGCGCAGGCTTTCGGCATCGTGGTCCAGCAGGCCCTGAGGGTCCAGGTGCAGGTCGCAGACGATCAGGGCGTTACGGTTTTTCGGGTGCCAGGCCAGCGGCAAGACCACACCGATGTAGTTGCGCGCCGCCGAGAAGCGACCGGAAATATGCACCATGGGCTGCAACAGACGGATCTGGTCCATCACCTTCTGTTTGCTGCGCAACTGGAATAGCCAGTCGTAGAGCCGGGGCTGCTGCTGACGGATCAGCCGGGCCAGGGCAATGGTCGCGCGCACGTCCGACAACGCATCGTGGGCCTGGCCATGGTCGATGCCATTGGCGGCGGTCAAGCGCTCGAGCTTGAGGGTTACGCGCCCGTCCTCTTGCGGCCAGACAATGCCTTGCGGGCGCAGCGCATAGGCCGCGCGCACCAGGTCGATCAAATCCCAGCGACTGTTGCCGCCCTGCCATTCCCGTGCGTACGGGTCGAAGAAATTTCGATAGAGGCTGTAGCGGGTCATTTCATCGTCGAAGCGCAGGGTGTTGTAGCCGGCGCCACAGGTTCCGGGCGCGGCCAGGTGCCCGTGGACACGGGTCATGAAATCGGCTTCGCTCAAGCCTTTTTCGGCCAGGCATGTCGGGGTGATACCGGTAATCGCACAGGCCGCCGGATGCGGCAGGATGTCATCGCTGGGCCGGCAATACAGGTTCACCGGTTCGTCGATTTCATTGAGTTCGAAATCGGTACGGATACCCGCCACCTGCAAGGGCCGGTCGCAACGCGGGTTGATGCCGGTGGTTTCGTAGTCGTACCAGAAGATGGAAGTCACGGGCTGTTCCTGAACTGAAGACTGGCGAAGTCTAGGCGCTCGGGCCCGCCCGAGACCAGCAGTCCTGTAACTTTTGAATTCCAACACGGGTTCCACACCCACAGTTTGAACCCTGGTGCTCATACGGGCAGTGTTCGCCTTCTCAATCCTGTTGCAAACCATGAAATGACCTGCACAGTTGTATCGTTTGCCCGCACGAAGACTGCTAGCATCTGGGCCGAGATTGAACATTCGGTCTGGCCCATCACAGGTTGCCCATGCTCGAGACACCAGCACTGCAAAGGAACGCGACGCTGCCCGCGCCCCTGGACACGCGCTATCAGGTTGAAACGCCCGAAGGCATCGACCTGCCGCTGCGCCCGGCGGGGCTGATGCCGCGTGCAATCGCCTTCGCCATCGACCTGGGCATACGCGGGCTGGTCCTGGGGCTTTTCTTTCTGGTCCTGGCGTTTTTCGGCGAGCTGGGGATCGGCCTTGGGTCCATCCTGCTGTTTGTCGTCAGTTGGTGGTACATGGTGCTGTTCGAGGTGCTCAACCAAGGGCGCTCTCCCGGCAAGCAGATCATGGGGCTGCGCGTGGTGCAGGACGATGGCCGGCCCATCGGCTGGTCGGCGTCGTTGATCCGCAACCTGCTGCGTTTCGTCGACATGCTGCCCTTCGGCTACACCTTCGGGGCCATCAGTTGCCTGCAGCATCCGGCGTTCAAGCGCTTGGGCGATCTCGCGGCCGGCACGCTGGTGGTGTATCGCGAACAGCCGGTCAAACGCCCTGCATTGCCAATGGCAGCGCCGATACGAACACCTTTCACCCTCAGCCTGCATGAACAACGCGCCGTGCTGGGCTTCGCCGAACGCCAGGCCGAACTGTCCCAGGCGCGGGTCAACGAACTGGCTGCCATCCTGGCCGCGCCACTGAACGTCCAGGTGCCAAACGCCGCGGCCGAACTCAATGGCGTCGCCCGCGGCCTGCTGGGGCCAACATGAAGCAAAGCCTGTTCGAAAGCCGTCACCAAGGGGAATGGGAGCACCTGGCCCGACAACTCGACCAACTGGAGCGCAGCCGCAGCGTGCCCCAGAGCAGCGACTTTCCCGCCACCTACCGACGGCTTTGCCACCACCTGGCATTGGCCCAGGCCCGGGGCTACAGCAGCTTACTGGTCGACACACTGCAACAACTCGCGCTGCGCGGTCACCAGCAACTGTACCGGGATCGCAGCCGGCCATCGACCGGTCTCTCGGCGTTTATCCTGGCCGGTTTTCCCCGACTGGTGCGTGAACAATGGCGATTCGTGCTGGCCGCCAGCCTGATGTTCCTGGGCAGCCTGGTGGGTATCGGGCTGCTGGTCTATCTGTTCCCGGAACTGGTCTACAGCGTGCTCGGCGCCGACGAAATCAGCCAGATCCGCAGCATGTATGACCCCGCGTCCGGGCACTTGGGGCGTTCGGTCGAGCGCGCCGCCAGCGAGGACTGGGTCATGTTCGGTTACTACATCATGCACAACATCGGCATTGCCTTTCAGACCTTTGCCAGTGGCTTGATGTTTGGCCTGGGGAGCGCGTTCTTCCTGTTTTTCAATGGCCTGACCATTGGCGCGGTGGCTGGGCACCTGACCCAGATCGGCTCCGGGGGAACATTCTGGTCGTTCGTGATTGGCCACGGCGCCTTCGAACTCACTGCCATCGCCCTGGCCGGGGCCGCAGGCCTGCAACTGGGCTGGGCTCTGATTGCGCCGGGACGCCTGAGCCGAGGCGAGGCCTTGCGGCTCGCGGCGGGCAAAAGCGTACTGATGATCGGCGGTGTGATGCTGTTCCTGCTCATTGCCGCGTTCATCGAGGCCTACTGGTCTTCCAGCGCCGTGACGCCCGCCACCAAATACACGGTGGGCGCCTTGTTGTGGCTGTTGGTCATCAGCTATCTGTCGCTTGCCGGACGGGTCCGCCATGCGCCTGAGTGACGCCACCGTCGTCATCCGCCCACGCACCACCTGGGAAGCCATGGACCTTGGGGTGTTGATGAGCCAGCAGCATCGACGCCTGCTGATGACCAGTTGGGCGCTCATCACGTTGCCAGTGTATCTGTTGCTGACCCTGCTGCTATGGGACTCACCGTCGCTGGTGGTGATGCTGTTCTGGTGGTTGAAGCCGGCCTTCGACCGGCTGCCGCTGTACATTCTGTCCAAGGCTCTGTTTGGTGAAACCCCCACCTTGCGCCAGGCGTTGCGCCAGTGGCCGGCGCTGCTCAAGCCGCAGTTGCTGGCCAGCCTGACCTGGCGCCGGCTGAGCCTGAGCCGCAGCTTCCTGATGCCGGTGGTGCAACTGGAGGGGCTTAGCGGTGAGGCGCGGACGCAGCGCTTGCGGGTTTTGATGCAACGCAACCGCGGCGCGGCGCAATGGTTGACCATCATCGGCGTGCACCTGGAAACCGCCTTGTGGTTCGGCCTGATGGCCCTGTTCTACCTGTTCGTGCCACAACAAGTCGAACTGCAATGGGATTGGGAGACGCTGGTGTCAGCGGCCGAGCACGACTGGTTGTGGTTCGAACACCTGGTCAACTTCCTCTACCCGCTGCTGCTGATCTTGTGGGAGCCGGTGTATGTGGCCTGCGGCTTCAGCCTCTACCTGAACCGGCGCACCATCCTCGAAGCGTGGGACATCGAACTGGTGTTCCGACGCCTGCGTCAGCGCCTGAGCGGCGTGGCCCCGGTGTTGATGCTGCTGGCGCTCATGCTGCTGCCGCCGACGCCCCCGGCGTTTGCCGCCGAAGACAGCGACGCCCCCGATAGCCCGCGGCTGCTCAACCAGCCCCTCACCAGCGAAGCCTCCCGGGACGGTATCAAGGCAATCCTCGACGCCCCGCCGTTCAAGAACCCCGAGACCGTCATCCGTTATCGTTTCGGCGAAGAAACTGCCGAATCCCCCGAGGCCGAGACCGAGGCCAAACCGAGCTGGCTCAAGGATCTGTTCAAATGGCTCGGCAGCCAACGTTTCGACATCGCCGCCGCACTGATCCAGGTGGTGCTGTGGGCCTGCCTGGGGGCAGCGATCGCCTGGCTGGCCTGGCGCTACCGTGAAAGACTCAAGGCCCTGGCCAATCGCCGACCGACGCAGCGCCTGCCGGTGGAACGAGCCGCACCGGCGCGCATGTTCGGCCTGGATATTCGCGAAGAGAGCCTGCCCGCCGATGTGGCCACCAGCGTCGAACAACTGTGGGCCACGCAACCCCGTGAAGCCCTGGGCCTGCTGTACCGGGCGCTGCTCAGTCGGTTGCATCATGACTTCAAGATCCCCTTGAAACCGGCCGACACCGAAGGCCAGGTGCTGGAACGCGTCGAACAACTCAAGCAGGACAACCTGCTGGGCTTCAGCAAAAACCTGACCCTGCATTGGCAGAACATTGCCTATGGGCATCGTCCACCGCCGACACACCTGCAACAGGAATTGTGTGACGGCTGGCGCGAGCTGTTCGGTCCGGGAGCCTCTCGATGAGCCGGCACGCAGGGTGGCTGATCGGCACCGTGCTGGCCGCGCTGGTGTGCGCATTCGGCCTCTACCTCTACACCAAGGCCGAACCCTATGAAGAGGTCGTCGAGCACGGCCCCTCCCCTGAAGCCCAGGCCAATCCTTACCTGGCCGCCGAACTGTTCCTGCGCCAACGGGGGATCAACGTCGAGCACGCCAACAGCCTGGAGGTGCTGCCCAGCCTGGAACCTCGCCAGCACAGCCTGCTGTTGCTGGGCGAGCGAACCCACATGACGCCACGGGAAGTCGAACAGTTGATGAACTGGACCCGGGCCGGCGGACGCCTGGTCTTTGTGGCCGAAGCCTTGTGGGACAACAACACCGGCAGCAGCGGCGACCTGCTGCTTGATCGCGTGCGCCTGCGTCAACTCCTGAGCGAAGACCTCAAGGAGCCCGCGCCCGAACTGATCAAGGACCGTTACCCGGAACTGACCAAGCTCTACCTGGAAGATGAAGAGGCGCCGGCGTATATCGGCTTCGACACCGATTTCCACCTCGAAGACCCGCATAACCTGGCCCAGGCCTGGGCCAACAGCGCACTGTCGACCCACATGATGCAGTTGAACCTCGGCCTGGGCTCGATCACCGTGATCACCGACGCCGAGCTGTGGAAGAACGACGCCATCGACCAATACGACAACGCCTGGCTGCTCTGGTATTTGAGCGCCGACACGGACGTCACCCTGCTGTTCAACACCGACCACGACGACCTGCTGACCTTGCTGCTGCGCTATTTCCCCCAGGCACTGGTGGCCCTGCTGGCTCTGGTTGCGCTATGGCTCTGGCGCTCGGCGGTACGCCATGGCCCACTGCAACAACCGGCGCCCAAGGCGCGGCGTCAGTTGGAAGAGCATGTGCAGGCCGGCGCCGGTTTCCACCTGCGCCACAACGGCCAGGCGTACCTGTTGCATGCCTTGCAACAAGACGTACTGCGCCGGGCACGTCATCTTCACCCAGGCTTCGAACAACTGGCCGTCGCCGAACAATGGCAGGTACTCGCCCGCCTGACCCGCCAGCCCACGCGAGCCATCAGCCAGGCCTTGAGCCCCCGGCCGAAACAGCGCATGTCCCGCGCAGAGTTCTGCCGCCAGGTCGCCCATTTGCAAACCCTTAGGAATGCCTTATGAGTTTTCCGCAGATAAATCCGCAAGAACACTCGAATTCATCTATCGTACGGCGTTACCAAGCCTAGCAATAACCGGCGCTGTAGCCGATTTTGTTTTCCGCATAAATTTCCGCAGGAATCACCGAGTAAGTAGCCGTTTAAGGGCGCCGGAATCAAACGATGATCACCTCGAAAACGTACCTTGACCCAGTACTGCCAGAAAATCTGCCCGACTCGATCATTCAGTCCGCGGATCAGTTGCCCCGCAAGGCAGAATTTCTGGCCGGACGACTTGCCGATGAGACATCGAAGCAACTGGCGGGCCTGTTGCGCATCACCAATACCTATTACTCGAACCTGATCGAAGGGCATCGAACCGAGATCGCCGACCTCCAGATTGCTCGCACGACACCAAAACGGGAAAGAAAAGAGCTCAAAGAGCTGGCCGTACAACACATGACGCAGCAGGAGGTGATGGAGCGGCTGCTTCGCATGCGGCCAGCGGATAATTTCTCTGCCATGTTCGATCCCAGGTTGATCGCGGCCATCCATCGTCGACTGTTCAAAGATGCTTCCACGCAGGAACTGACCCTGAGCGATGGGCGCATGATGGAACCGGGCAGGCTGCGGGTCGAAGAGGATGAACAGGTCCAGGTCGGCGCGCATATCGCTCCAGCGGCTGCAGTTGTATTGCCCATGCTTGAGCATCTGCAGTTGCACTACGGACGAATAAAGGATCCGCGACGCCAACTGATCGCGGCCCTGGCAGGCCATCACCGAGTGGCGCTTGTGCACCCCTTCCTCGATGGCAATGGTCGAGTGATTCGGATGCTCACCCACCTGCAACTGGTTCACCTCGGGCTAAAACCTTTCCTCTGGTCACTGTCCCGCGGCCTGGCTCGCAGGCAAGATGAGTACTATCGCTTCCTGGCTTTGGCTGATCGTCCTCGTGAAGGAGACTATGACGGGCGCGGCCAACTCTCACAGCGTCACTATTTCAACTTCATCGAGTTCATGCTCGATGTCTGCCACGACCAGATTGAGTACATGACGACCTCGCTAAACCCAGCCAAGCTGCGCGAGCAGGTTGTTCATGTGTTCTCAACGGATCCTGAGCTTCGCCGTGCCGGCATCAGGCATACCAGTGCAGCTGCCGTGCTGGCGCTGCTCACCCAAGGGGCGATGCCGCGTGCAGAGTTCAAGGTGTTCACAGGTTTGAAGGATCGGCTTGCCACGGAGGAACTGAGCCGCTTGATCGACGCGGGGATTGTGGTCAGCAGGACCCCCAGATCCCGCACGGTGGAGGCGGGTTTGCCCGCACGCTTCGCTGGGTTGATCTTTCCAAACCTGCACTTCCAAATGGGCTAGGTTATGTCGGCGGCTCAGATGTCACCGCCCAGTCATGGCAAAGCATGAAATGGTTAGATCATGTAACTAGATGATTTATCTAATAGAAATAGGATTTAACCGTTAGGAGAACTCCAGAATTGACGACTGAACAGAACGAACCTGTCGACGGCCAGGCCCACGCCGCCCAACAGCGCCAGCGCGCCAGTCAGTTGGCCCAGGCCATCCGCACCGAGCTGCGCAAAGCGGTGGTCGGCCAGAGCGCGGTGATCGACGATGTGCTCACCGCGCTGATCGCCGGCGGGCACGTGCTGCTCGAAGGCGTTCCCGGGCTGGGCAAGACCTTGCTGGTGCGGGCCTTGGCCCGCTGTTTCAACGGCGAGTTCGCGCGCATCCAGTTCACCCCCGACCTGATGCCCAGCGACGTCACCGGGCACGCGGTGTACGACTTGCAGACCGAGCAGTTCAAGCTGCGCAAGGGCCCGGTGTTCACCAACCTGCTGCTGGCCGACGAGATCAACCGCGCACCGGCCAAGACCCAGGCCGCGCTGCTCGAAGCCATGCAGGAACGCCAGGTCACCCTCGAAGGCCGCGCCCTGCCCATCAGCCAGCCGTTCATGGTCCTCGCCACCCAGAACCCCATCGAACAGGAAGGCACCTACCCGTTGCCCGAAGCCGAGCTCGACCGCTTCATGCTCAAGGTGCGCATGGACTATCCGGACGCCGACCAGGAGCTGGACATGGTGCGCCAGGTCAGCCGCTCGACCCGCGCCGACATGCTCGACGTGCAACCGCTGCGCGTGGTGTTGCAGGCCAAGGACGTGCAAGCGCTGCAACGCATTGCCAGCGACCTGCCGATGGACGACCAGGTGCTCGACTACGCCGTACGCCTGGCCCGTACCACCCGCAGTTGGCCGGGCCTGACCCTCGGCGCCGGACCGCGCGCGTCGATTGCCCTGGTGCGGTGTGCCCGGGCCCGGGCGTTGTTGCGTGGCGGCGAGTTCGTCGTGCCGGACGACATCAAGGGCTGCGCCCTGGCGGTGCTGCGCCACCGCGTGCGGCTGGCGCCGGAGCTGGACATCGAAGGGCTGTCGGTGGATCAGGTGCTGGGGCAACTGCTCGATCAAGTGCCGGCGCCGCGCTTGTGAATACGCATTTCATGATGGAGAAACTCATTGTGGCGAGGGGATTTATCCCCGCTGGGGCGCGCAGCGGCCCCTTGCAGTGTGTCAGACAAAACCAGGGGGCCGCTTCGCAGCCCAGCGGGGATAAATCCCCTCGCCACAAAAGCGCGCTCTGCATGTCTCCAACGGGAATGCACCCATGAAACCCTCGCGCCTGCTCTTGATCTGGCTCACGCTTCTGCTGGCCCTCGACATCGCGCTGGGCGCGCTGCGGGCACTGGGCGTGGCGCTGCCAGCGACACTGCTGTCGATCAACTGGGGTTTGCTGCTGGCCTTGCTGGCCCTGGCGCTGCTCGACGCGGTGCGCGTCCGGCGCCTGCCCTCGCCGCGGGTACAACGGCAGATGCCCGGCAGCCTGGCCCTGGGTCGCTGGGGTGAAATCCACTTGGACATCAGCCATGACTTTGCCCAACCGCTGGAGGCGCAGGTCTTCGATCACGTCCCCGACGGCCTGGACTTCGAAAACCTGCCCCTGTCCGTCGAGCTGCAACCCGGCCAACACAGCCAGGTTGGCTACCGCCTGCGCCCGCTCGAGCGCGGGCACTTCGCCTTCGAACATTGCGAAATCAACCTGCCGAGCCCGTTGGGCCTGTGGACCGACAAGCGTCTGCTGGATGCGCTCGATGAGACTCGGGTCTACCCGGATTTCGCCAGGCTCTACGACGGTCAACTGCTGGCGGTGGACAACTGGCTCAGCCAACTCGGCATCCGTCAGCGGCAACGGCGCGGCCAGGGCCAGGAATTCCATCAACTGCGCGAATTTCGCGAGGGCGACAGCCTGCGCCAGATCGACTGGAAGGCTACGGCCCGCCATCGCACGCCGATTGCCCGGGAATACGAAGACGAGCGCGACCAACAGATCATCTTCATGCTCGACTGCGGCCGGCGCATGCGCAGCCAGGACGGCGAGCTGTCGCACTTCGACCACGCCCTCAACGCCTGCCTGCTGCTCAGCTACACCGCGCTGCGCCAGGGCGATGCCGTGGGCCTGAACACGTTCGCCAGTGATCAGCCCCGCTACCTCGCCCCGGTCAAAGGCCCGGGCCAGCTCAACGTCTTGCTCAACACCGTGTACGACCTCGATAGCAGCCAACGCCCCGCCGACTACCAGGCAGCCGTCACCCAGTTGCTGGCCCGGCAAAAACGCCGGGCCCTGGTGGTGGTGGTGACCAACTTGCGGGATGAAGACGACGCGGATCTGCTCGCCGCCGTGAAACGGTTGGGCCAACAGCATCGGGTGCTGGTGGCCAGCCTGCGGGAAGAAGCCCTCGACCGCTTGCGCCAGGCGCCGGTGCAAACCTTGCCTGAAGCCTTGGCCTACTGCGGGACGGTGGACTACTTGAATGCCCGGGCCGAACTGCATCAGCAACTGAGCGCCCATGGCATCCCGACCCTGGATGCGCGCCCCAGTGAGTTGGGGGCGCAATTGGTGACGCAATATCTTGCATGGAAAAAGGCGGGGACCGCATAGGTCCTACAGCGAGCCAGCAAAGCTCCAGCTGACTACAGCGCCTTGCGCAACGGACTACAGATCCGCCAGAATCCGCCGGCTTGTGTGCCTTGGCCTTGCCCCGTAACTTGATTCGCGTCGCTGATATCCAGCGATCGGGTTTAGTCGCCCGGTGTTGAAGTGAGGTGCACAAGCGTCATCCAGTCGGGTTCCCCTATCCCCGCACTTGATGGTGGCTGTGCGCAGGGCGCCCTCGGGCGCGCCGGTTTCACTTCTCACCGGTCGACTAACCTGCGTCCAGCCGCCACCCCTCGTTTAGTCGCGAGCCGGATGGCAGCGCCACCAAAGAGAAGTGAATATGATCAAACCAACCCCCAATCCACCCCATACCGACCCGCTCCCCCCCCACGAAACCCTCGACCCCGAAAAGCTCGACGAAGCCGCCCAAAGAGCCCTCGACTATTACCTCAAGCCCAACCACGGCCAACCCGACAAGAAGCCTGGCAAACAACCGGACTACTTCATCGTCGCCCCCGACGCCGACCCCGAAGGCATGCTCGCGCACACCTACGAAACCTTCTGCTCGGTGAGCACGCTGATCCTGGATTTATCGGAAGACCTGGAAGGCGCCCCGCGCAACCTGGCCCTGGCGATTCACCAGATGGGCGAGATGGGGGTGTTGTTGCTGGAGAAGATGCTGGATAACGAAGCGAAGGTTCAGCGCTAGAAGAGGTGTATGAGAAACCTGTGGGAGCGAGCTTGCTCGCTCCCACAAAGTGTTGCGCCAACAAAAGTGACCGGGGCTCAGGCCGATTCCGGCAACGGATAAAAACTGAAATATTGCTGCAATGCGCTGATCAGTTGCCCGTACTCCGGCGGCGCCCATTGCAGGCTGAAACCGGCGTCGAAATGCTGCGGCGTCACGTCTTCGCGGCACCACAGGCAATTGGCCCTGAGCACAATGTTCTGCTGCGGTCCCTCGTCGGAAGGGATTTTCAGGTGCAAGTCAAAGTCCGCGCCGACCATCAACGGTAAATGGCTGATGAGCATCAGGCCATCTGCAGAAACGTTGCCCAAAAAACCGATGGGCTTGCCGTTGACGCCATTAAACACTCTCAGGAAATACGGCAACTGCTGCCGTTCGATGCGCCGTTTTTTGTACATGTCCTGTATCGCTTTTTGAACGACCCCGAATCGGGGCAACCTAATACTTCGGAACGAGCACACGCCAGCTCGCTCTCCCCGATCCCGGTGCCAGACGCTCGCAAGCGTTCAAGCCTAGTGCTGCCGGTCACAGGTGCCGCTTGAAGTTAGAGATTTAGCTCTAATGACGTTTTGTACAAATATAGCTCATGGTCGTGTGGCAGCCAGTCCGTGCGCACACCTTTCATAAACAAAAATACCCGGGGGGCTTGTGGCCAGGGATCGCCCCCGGCCCATGGCTTGATGAGCCTGTCAGGACGCCGTCGGGCGGATCGCCGACGCGCTGCGGGTCGGGTAATGGCCCAGGCTCTGCAAGGTCTCGAGCCGGGCGCGGGCGCGGAAGGCGTATTCACTGTTAGGGTATTGCGTGATGATGAACTGGTAGGTCTGCGCCGCATCGACAAACAGCTTCTGCCGCTCCAGGCACTGGCCGCGCAGCATCGAGACTTCCGGCTGCATGTAGCGGCGGGCACGGCTGGCGCGGTCGACCTGGGACAGTTCGAGCATGACCTGCTCGCAATTGCCGCGGTCATAGGCCTTGTAGGCCAGGTTCATGTGATGGTTCATCGACCAACGGGTGCAGCCCGTGACGCTCAGGGCCAGGGCAACAAAAAGCACGAATCGCATGGGAGGTTCTCCTGTCTTGAGCTCTGTATCGACCTGGCTGGGAAAATCTTCAGCCTGAAAATGGTGCCGGGCTTGCTCTTGTGGCGAGGAATTTGATCTGTGGCAAAGAATTTATCTGTGGCGAGGGGATTTATCCCCGTTGGGCTGCGCAGCAGCCCCATAACCAAACCACTCGGTGTGTCAGGCTGATCTCGTTCGAGCTTTTTGGGGCTGCTTCGCAGCCCAGCGGGGATAAATCCCCTCGCCACAGGGAGGTGTGTAGCCCAAAGAGGTGTGAAAATTTTCAGGAATGTTCATTTCGAAAAACAAACGAAAAAGTAGTGCATATGAACAATGACTACACCCAAAGAGCATAGTAGCCTTCGCTGGCGCTTGAACTTGAGGAGTCTTGCATGTCCGTCCGTCGCACCAAAATCGTCGCTACCCTTGGCCCGGCCAGTAATTCGCCGGAAGTTCTCGAACAGCTGATTCTGGCTGGCCTGGACGTCGCCCGCCTGAACTTTTCCCACGGTACCCCCGAAGAACACAAGGCACGTGCCAAGCTGGTGCGCGACCTCGCCGCCAAGCACGGCCGTTTCGTTGCCCTGCTGGGCGACCTGCAAGGCCCGAAGATCCGTATCGCCAAATTCGCCAACAAGCGCATCGAGCTGAAGATTGGTGACACCTTCACCTTCTCCACCAGCCATCCGCTGACCGAAGGCAACCAACAGGTGGTGGGTATCGACTACCCGGACCTGGTCAAGGACTGCGGCGTGGGCGACGAGTTGCTGCTCGACGACGGTCGCGTGGTGATGCGCGTCGAGACCGCCACTGCCACCGAACTGAACTGCGTCGTGACCATCGGCGGCCCGCTGTCGGACCACAAAGGCATCAACCGTCGCGGTGGTGGCCTGACCGCACCGGCCCTGACCGAAAAAGACAAGGCCGACATCAAGCTGGCCGCAGAGATGGAAGTCGATTACCTGGCCGTGTCCTTCCCACGTGACGCCGCCGACATGGAATACGCCCGTCAACTGCGCGACGAAGCCGGCGGTACTGCCTGGCTGGTGGCCAAGATCGAGCGCGCCGAAGCCGTCGCCGACGACGAAACCCTCGACGGCCTGATCAAGGCCTCCGACGCCGTGATGGTGGCCCGTGGCGACCTGGGCGTGGAAATCGGCGACGCTGAGCTGGTGGGTATCCAGAAGAAGATCATCCTGCACGCACGCCGCCACAACAAAGCGGTGATCGTCGCGACCCAGATGATGGAGTCGATGATCCAGAACCCGATGCCGACCCGCGCCGAAGTGTCCGACGTAGCCAACGCCGTACTGGACTACACCGACGCCGTGATGCTCTCGGCCGAAAGCGCCGCGGGCCTCTACCCGCTCGAAGCGGTGCAGGCCATGGCACGCATCTGCATCGGCGCTGAAAAGCACCCGACCAGCAAGACTTCCAGCCACCGCATCGGCAAGACCTTCGAGCGCTGCGACGAGAGCATCGCCCTGGCGACGATGTACACCGCCAACCATTTCCCGGGCGTGAAGGCGATCATCGCCCTGACCGAAAGTGGCTACACGCCGTTGATCATGTCGCGCATCCGTTCCTCGGTGCCGATCTACGCGTTCTCCCCGCATCGCGAAACCCAGGCTCGCGCCGCCATGTTCCGTGGCGTCTACACCGTGCCGTTCGACCCGGCCGCCCTGCAACCGGGCGAAGTCAGCCAGGCGGCGGTGGATGAACTGGTCAAGCGTGGCGTAGTGCAGACCGGTGACTGGGTCATCCTGACCAAAGGCGACAGCTACCACACCATCGGCGGCACCAACGGGATGAAAATCCTGCATGTTGGCGACCCGATGGTCTGAGTGACCGAGCGCTGGAAAACAAAAGCCCTGCCATGTGAATGGCGGGGCTTTTTGGTTTTTGCCCTTGGGGAATGTAGTGCCTGAACTGGCCCCTGCAGAACTTATTGCCTGTTGATAAACCCCGACAACGCTGCTACCGCCTCGGGCGAGCGCAGGCATTGGGTGAACAGCTTGCCCTCTGCTTCAATCACCTTGCGCAACTGTTCCCGGTCCGGCGCTTTCATCAGTTGCTTGCTGATACTCACCGCTTCAGCCGGCAGCGATTCGAAGCGCAACGCCACCTCCCGCGCCTTGGCCAATGCCGCCTCGCCACTGTCCATTGCCTCGGTGGCAATGCCCCAGGCGACCGCTTGTTCGCCACTGAAGCCCTCGCCCAACAGCAACAATTGCGCGGCCCTGGCCTGGCCCAGCAACCGTGGCAGGATCAGGCTGGAGCCGAATTCCGGGCACAGCCCCAAGTTGACGAACGGCATGCGCAGCCGCGCGTCCCGGCTGACGTAGACCAGGTCGCAATGCAACAGCAACGTGGTGCCGATGCCCACCGCCGGCCCGGCCACGGCGGCGATCACCGGTTTGCGGCAATCGAGCAGGCTGAGCATGAACTGGAACACCGGGTTATCGAGGTCGTTCGGTGGTTGTTCGAGGAAGTCGACGATGTCGTTGCCGGCGGTGAAGCAGTCGCTGGAGCCGGTGAGCAGCACTGCGCGAATCTGCGGGTCGCTGTCCGCCATCGCCAGGGCTTGGGCCAACTGACTGTACATGGCCCGGGTCAGGGCGTTTTTCTTTTCCGCACGGTTCAAGCGCACCGTCAGCAGGCCACACTCTCGGTCGAGCAACAGGGTTGGGGTCATGGTCGGTCTCGCGTCTGGAAATCAGCGCTCAACCACGGGGCAGGAAGACGTCGGCCAGCAGTTGGTTGCGCGGCAAGCCGGCCAGGTACAAGCGTTTGGCAAAGGCCTCGACCCGGTCGGGATGGCCGCAGAGTAAGGCCTGGGTTTGCCGTGAAACAAGCCGCAGTTGCGCCAAGGCGGACGGCGCCTCGGCCGCGGTCAACAGTTCCACGGTGAGGTTTTGGTGCTTGGCCGCCAGCGCCGCCAGGGGTTTGGCCAGGTAATGCCCGGCCGCATCATGGGCCACGTGAATAAGGCGAATCGCGCCTTGGTGATCCTGACGCAAGGCTTCGCGCAGCAAGCCGAACAGCGGCGCCAGGCCAGTGCCGGCGGCGAGCAGCCACAGCGGCCTGGCGTGCCAGTCGGGGTCGTAATGCAGGGCACCGCCGCGCAACTCGCCCAGGCGGATCGGATCACCGGCCTTCATCCGCCGGGCCGCATCAATGAATTGACCGGGCTCGCGGCAATCGAGGTGGAATTCCAGGAAACGGTCTTCCTCGGGCAGGCTCGCCAGGGAATACGGCCGGGCCACGTCGCCGGCCCACAGCACCAGATGCTGCCCGGCCTGATAACGCAGCGACCGCTTGGGGGTGATGCGCAGGCGCAGCACATCGCCACCAAGCCAATCCACCGCCGCCACCTGAGCGGCCTGGCCGTCACGTTGCGGGTCGAAGGTATGGATCTGCACATCCTCGACCACCTGGCATTGGCAGGCCAGCCGCCAGCCCTGGTCGCGCTGCGTCGGGCTCAGGGCGTCGGGGCGGCTGTCGCGCACATCACCGCCCACACACTGCACCAGGCAGGCGTGGCAACTGCCGGCGCGGCAACTGTAGGGCACCGCGACGCCTGCACCGTTCAAGGCGTCCAGCAGGTTACTGCCCGCCGCCACCGTCCATTGCCGACCGGCGACTGTCAGTTCAGGCATCGACGTTCTCCCAGGCAGCAGCGCACCGATTGCGACCGTCTCGCTTGGCACGGTACAGGGCCTGGTCGGCACGCTGCAACGCGTTGTCCAGGTCATCGCCCATTCCCAGCATCGTCATGCCCGCCGACAAGCTGAGGGCGCCGACCTGCAGACCGATCAGCTCGACTTCTGTGAATGCCAGCCGCAGCCTTTCACAGCAGGCCGTCAGGCGCTGGGGGTCGCAGGCGGGCAGCAGCATGACGAACTCCTCGCCACCATAACGGGCCAATACATCGCCCTCGCGCAGGCACGCTGTGGCGACCGCGGCAAATGCCTGCAGCACCTGATCGCCGGCGGCGTGGCCGTGCAGGTCGTTGATGCGCTTGAAATGGTCGAGGTCGATCAGGGCCAGGCCATGGGCGATGCCGGGCCTGAGGGTGTTGAGTTCGCGCGAAGCGAGGCGCAGGAAGTGGCGGCGATTGAACAGCCCGGTCAGCTCGTCGGTGGCCACCAGGTCTTCGAGCTGGCGCATCATCCCGCGCAAGGTGTCCTGGTGCGCCTGCAGGGCAAACCGCCGCTGGCGCATGCGCTGACGTGATATCTGGACGTAGCGGGCGTAAAACACCAGCCACACCAGCACCAGAAACAGCACGGCCACCTGCAACCCGGCCAAGGTGGGATCGGGAAGCCTGAAGAAGTAACCGTCCCAAAGGGTAATAGCGGCGAAGCTGATGAACACCAGCGTCGCGCAGCGCACGAAGGCCCGGCGCGACAGATGAAACAGCCCGAACAGCAGGATCAATACATAAAACACCAGGAACACGCCCCGGGCCTGGTCCAGGTGCGCCATCATCCAGGTCTGCCAGCCCAGGCCGATCAACACCTGCGCTTCGGTAAGGCTGGGGTCGGCGAAGCGCAGGTTACGATCCGTGATAAACAGCGCGAACAGCCCAGCCTGGCACAGCACGACCAACACGCTGCCGATGATGACACCGCGCAACGAATCGAGGTAATGACCACTGAAAAATGCCAGCCACAATAAAACCAGTGCCAGCGCGTACGTCGCTGCCGCCAAAGCGAAGCGTTTCAGCAAAAGACGTTGAATGGCGTTATGGGTCAATCGTTGACTCACCATGGGAAAGGAAACTGACAGGAGGCGTCCTACGCTACAGGCCAGACGCCACTTTAGTGGCGTGTAGGACAAATGACCATTCAATTCTGGAGCAGAAAAATGGCGTCAAAGCAATGGCCCAGATTGACGCATTTGTTTGCTGCGGGCGGAACCCAGTTTGGACCAGAGACAAGGTTCCCCTGTGACAAGGAGACCATCTGTGGCGAGGGGATTTATCCCCGCTGGGCTGCGCAGCAGCCCCTTAACCAGACAACTCGGTGTGTCAGGCTGATCTCGTTCAGCTTTTTGGGGCTGCTGCGCAGCCCAACGGGGATAAATCCCCTCGCCACAGATTAAATCCCCTCGCCACAAAGGCAGCTCGCTCCCACAGGGTGCCGGCCTGCGATATACTGCCGCGCCTTTTTAGCGTCGCGCCAGCATGCCCGGCGTGCCTTATAGAGGTGCCGCCCGTCGACCGATGCACCCAAGCGGCCGGCACCTTATTGAATGTTCCCGTCTTTAGAGAGGAGCGCGACTCATGACCGTGATCAAGCAAGATGACCTGATACAGAGCGTTGCCGACGCTTTGCAGTTCATTTCCTACTACCACCCCGTGGATTTCATCCAGGCGATGCACGAGGCCTACCTGCGCGAAGAATCGCCGGCGGCCCGTGACTCCATGGCGCAGATCCTGATCAACTCGCGCATGTGCGCCACCGGCCACCGGCCGATCTGCCAGGACACCGGCATCGTGACCGTGTTCGTGCGCGTGGGCATGGACGTGCGTTGGGACGGCGCGACCATGAGCCTGGACGACATGATCAACGAGGGCGTGCGTCGCGCCTACAACCTGCCGGAAAACGTCCTGCGTGCGTCCATCCTCGCCGACCCGGCAGGCGCCCGCAAAAACACCAAGGACAACACCCCGGCAGTCATCCACTACTCCATCGTCCCCGGCAATACCGTGGAAGTGGACGTGGCGGCCAAGGGCGGCGGCTCCGAGAACAAGTCGAAGATGGCCATGCTCAACCCGTCCGACTCCATCGTCGACTGGGTACTGAAAACCGTGCCGACCATGGGTGCCGGCTGGTGCCCACCGGGCATGCTCGGTATCGGCATCGGCGGCACCGCCGAGAAAGCTGCGGTGATGGCCAAGGAAGTGTTGATGGAATCCATCGACATCCACGAGCTCAAGGCGCGCGGCCCGCAGAACCGTATCGAAGAGATGCGCCTGGAGCTGTTCGAGAAGGTCAACCAACTGGGCATCGGCGCCCAGGGCCTGGGTGGCCTGACCACCGTGCTCGACGTGAAGATCATGGACTACCCGACCCACGCCGCTTCGCTGCCGGTGTGCATGATCCCCAACTGCGCCGCCACCCGTCACGCCCACTTCGTGCTCGACGGCAGCGGCCCGGCGTCGCTGGAAGCGCCACCGCTGGACGCCTACCCGGAAATCGTCTGGGAAGCCGGCCCGTCGGCTCGCCGCGTGAACCTCGACACCCTGACCCCGGAAGAAGTCCAGAGCTGGAAACCGGGCGAAACCGTGCTGCTCAACGGCAAGATGCTCACCGGCCGCGACGCGGCGCACAAGCGCATGGTGGAAATGCTGAACAAGGGTGAAACCTTGCCGGTGGACCTCAAGGGCCGCTTCATCTACTACGTCGGCCCGGTCGACCCGGTAGGCGACGAAGTCGTCGGCCCGGCCGGCCCGACCACGGCCACGCGGATGGACAAGTTCACCCGCCAGATCCTCGAGCAGACAGGCTTGTTGGGCATGATCGGCAAATCCGAGCGCGGCCCGACCGCCATCGAAGCGATCAAGGACAACAAGGCCGTCTACCTGATGGCCGTCGGCGGTGCCGCTTACCTGGTGGCCCAGGCGATCAAGAAATCCAAGGTCCTGGCGTTCGCCGAGCTGGGGATGGAAGCGATCTACGAGTTCGAGGTCAAGGACATGCCGGTGACCGTTGCGGTCGACAGCAAAGGCGAGTCGGTGCACATCACCGGTCCTGCCATCTGGCAAAAGAAGATCAGTGACAGCCTGGCGGTGGAAGTGCAGTAACAGGCACTTTGCTGCTGTAAAAAAGGCCGGTGGGCGACAAGCCCACCGGCCTTTTTTTTTGTGCAAACCGTGGCGAGGGAGCTTGCTCCCGCTTGAGCGCGTAGCGCTCACAAAAGGGTCTGCTACGCAGCCCAGCGGGAGCAAGCGCCCTCGCCACAATGAATGACACCTTGAATATGGATGTGCAGCCGTCTTCGCAACCGCCATGCTATCGTGCCCGCCCGACTTGCAACTGTTCACACCAGCATGCTGCCAACTACCCGTACCTTGCGTCTGTCGTTGTACACCTTGCTGATCCTCACCGGCGCAGCCGTTGCCGCCACCCTCGCCGTGCGCCACGCCGAACGCGTGGCCCTGGAAGAAGACGCCAGCCGTGCCAACCAGCAGTTGGCGCTGTACGCCAATTCGTTGCACACCCTGATCGAGCGCTATCGCGCCCTGCCTGCCGTGCTGGCGCTGGACCCGGAGTTACGTTCGGCCCTCAAGGGACCGGTCGGCGCGGCGCAGCAGGATGTGTTGAACCGCAAGCTGGAACGGATCAATGGCGCCGCCCAGTCATCCACCCTGGAATTGCTCGACCACACAGGCTTGGCCGTCGCGGCCAGCAACTGGCGCCTGCCCAGCAGCTATGTCGGGCACAACTATGGCTTTCGTCCGTATTTCCTCCAGACCCGCACCCAGGGCACCGGACGTTTTTATGCGGTGGGCGTGACCAGCGGCATCCCGGGATACTTCCTCTCCAGCGCCGTGACCGACGACAACGGCGAGTTCCTCGGCGCGATGGTGGTAAAGCTGGAGTTTCCGGAGCTGGAACGCGAATGGCGCCAGGGCAGCGACACTCTGCTGGTCAGCGATGCCCGGAGCATCATCTTCATCGCCAACCGCCCAGGCTGGCGTTATCGCCACTTGCAGCCGCTGAGCGACAGCGACCGCGCCGAGCTCAAGGCCACCCGTCAATACGACAAACAACCGTTGCAACCGCTGGCTTACGAAACGTTGCGGCGCTTTGACGACAATAGCCATCTGGCCCGGGTCGAGACGCCCGATGGCTCGGCGGACTACCTGTGGGAATCCTTGCCGCTGACCGCCGAAGGCTGGACGCTGCACTTGCTGCGCCGTCCGCAGATCGCCTTCGAAGACCGCCGTAATGCCGGGCTCGCGGCCGCCGGTTCGTGGCTGGCGCTGGTGTTCCTGCTGCTGTTTCTCAACCAGCGCTGGCGCCTGGCAAGGTTGCGCCAGCGCAGCCGCGAAGAGCTCGAACGGTTGGTCGAAGAACGTACCCGGGATCTGCGCACGGCCCAGGACGGGTTGGTGCAATCGGCCAAGCTGGCGGCACTGGGGCAGATGTCGGCGGCCCTGGCCCATGAAATCAACCAGCCCTTGACCGCCCAGCGCATGCAATTGGCGACCCTGCGCTTATTGCTCGATCACGGTCGGGTCGATGACGCCTACAAGGCCCTCAAGCCGGTGGACGACATGCTGACGCGCATGGCCGCCCTCACCGGCCACTTGAAAACATTTGCCCGCAAAAGCCCCAGCGGCCTGCGCGAACGCCTGGACCTGGCGGCGGTGGTCGACCAGGCGCTGCAATTGCTGGACACGCGCCTGCGCGACGAACAGATCAGCACCGTGTTGCACCTGACTCGACCGGCCTGGGTGCGCGGCGATGCGATCCGCCTCGAACAAGTGTTGATCAACCTGCTGCGCAATGCCCTCGACGCCATGGCCGAGCAACCCATCAAGCGCCTGGAAGTGCGCCTGGAGGCCGATGAGCAATTGTGGCGCCTGACCGTCAGCGACAGCGGCAGCGGGATCGCCGAGGAACACCTGGCCCAGGTGTTCGATCCGTTTTTCACCACCAAGGCGGTAGGCGACGGCTTGGGCCTGGGGCTGGCGGTTTCGTTTGCGATCATCCATGAATCCGGTGGACGACTGACGGCGGACAACCATGAGAACGGCGCGGTATTCTGCGTGACCTTGCCCATCGATCAGGAGGCCCAACTGCATGCTTGATTCAGTCATGGTCGTGGATGACGAAGGCAGCATCCGCAGTGCCGTCGAGCAATGGTTGAGCCTGTCGGGGTTCCAGGTGCAGTTGTTCAGCCGCGCCGACGAATGCCTGGCCCGGTTGCCGGAGCATTTCCCCGGGGTGATCCTCAGCGACGTGCGCATGCCCGGCCTCAGCGGCCTGGAACTGTTGGCCGAAGTGCGTCGCCGCGATCCGGACCTGCCGGTGATTCTGTTGACCGGCCACGGCGACGTGCCCATGGCTGTGGAGGCCATGCGCGACGGCGCCTACGACTTCCTGGAAAAACCCTTCAGCCCCGAAGCCCTGCTCGGCAGCCTGCGCCGGGCCCTGGACAAGCGCACCCTGGTCCTGGAAAACCGTCGCCTGCATGAACAAGCCGACGCCCGGGCCCGCCTCGATGGCACGCTGCTGGGCGTTTCCCGTGCGTTGCAAAACCTGCGGCGCCAGGTGCTGGACCTGGCCGCACTGCCGGTCAACGTGTTGATCCGCGGCGAAACCGGTAGCGGCAAGGAACTGGTCGCCCGTTGCCTGCACGACTTCGGCACGAGGGCGAGCATGCCCTTCGTCGCGTTGAACTGCGCAGCCATTCCCGAAGCGCTGTTCGAAGCGGAGCTGTTCGGTCACGAAAGCGGCGCCTTCACCGGCGCCCAGGGCAAGCGCATCGGCAAGCTCGAATACGCCAACGGCGGCACGCTGTTCCTCGATGAAATCGAGAGCATGCCCCTGGCCCAACAGGTCAAGTTACTGCGGGTGTTGCAGGAGCAGAAGCTCGAACGCCTGGGTTCCAACCAGAGCATCCAGGTGGACCTGCGCATCATCGCCGCCACCAAGCCCGACCTGCTGGACGAAGCCCGGGCCGGGCGTTTTCGCGAAGACCTGGCCTATCGCTTGAACATCGCCGAGCTGCGCCTGCCGCCGCTGCGAGAACGGCGCGAGGACATTCCCCTACTGTTCGAGCATTTCACCCACAGCGCCGCCGAACGCCTGGGTCGCGCCGCCGCGCCCCTGAGCGGCCCGCAATTGAGCCACCTGCTCAGCCACGACTGGCCGGGCAACGTGCGAGAGCTGGCCAATGTCGCCGAACGCCAGGTGTTGGGGCTCGATCAACCACAGGCCCTGGAGACGGAGCCGGGCCAGTCTCTCGCGGCCCAGCAGGAAGCCTTCGAAGCCCAATGCCTGCGCGCCGCCCTGACGCGGCACAAAGGCGATGTGAAAGCCGTGCTCGAAGAACTGCAACTGCCGCGCCGCACCTTCAATGAAAAGATGCAACGCCATGGGTTGAGTCGGGAGATGTTTTTGTAGGGTGTTGATCGCTCCCACGCTCCCGCTGCCGCCAGGGACGCTCCGGAGGTGACGCAGAGCGTCACGGGATGCATTCCCACGCAGCGTGGGAACGATCAACATAAGCGGATTCCCGCTCATGCCGAATCCAAAGCAAGCGGATTTCCGCTCATTCAACGTCACTACCCCCTCTAAACCGGCCTTCTGCCACCTGGCACAGCTCCTGCTATAGCCCTGGCAGGCTGCGTTCCCACGCGCTCCACAAAAACAATTAAACGAAGGATCCTTCAATGGATAACTCCAACGCCCTGCCCCTTGGGTCGGCTGCCGTGCCCGCCCGTGAAAGAACCACCGCCAGCCGGATCAAATCGATCTTCAGCGGCTCGGTCGGCAACATGGTCGAGTGGTATGACTGGTACGTCTACGCCGCTTTCTCGTTGTACTTCGCCAAAGTCTTCTTCCCCAAGGGCGACACCACCGCCCAATTGCTCAATACCGCCGCGATCTTCGCCGTGGGCTTCCTGATGCGCCCGATCGGCGGGTGGTTGATGGGCCTGTACGCCGACCGCGCCGGTCGCAAACGTGCGTTGATGGCTTCGGTGTACCTGATGTGCTTCGGCTCGCTGATCATCGCCTTGAGCCCGAGCTACGAAACCATCGGCGTCGGTGCGCCGATCCTGCTGGTGTTTGCCCGCCTGCTCCAAGGCCTGTCGGTGGGTGGCGAGTACGGCACCTCGGCGACCTACCTGAGCGAGATGGCGACCAAGGAACGTCGCGGCTTCTTCTCCAGCTTCCAGTACGTGACCCTGATCTCCGGCCAGCTCATCGCCCTCGGCGTGCTGATCGTGCTGCAACAGTTCCTCACCACCGAACAGCTGTATGCCTGGGGCTGGCGCATCCCGTTCGCCATCGGCGCGCTGTGTGCGATCGTGGCGCTGTACCTGCGGCGCGGCATGGAAGAAACCGAGTCGTTCACCAAGAAGGAAAAAGCCAAGGAAAGCGCCATGCGCACCTTGCTGCGCCATCCCAAGGAACTGATGACCGTGGTCGGCTTGACCATGGGCGGCACGCTGGCGTTCTACACCTACACCACCTACATGCAGAAATACCTGGTGAACACCGTCGGCATGAGCATCTCCGACTCCACCACCATTTCCGCCGCTACCCTGTTCCTATTCATGTGCCTGCAACCGGTGATCGGCGGGCTGTCGGACAAGATCGGTCGCCGGCCGATCCTGATCGCCTTCGGCATCCTCGGCACGCTGTTCACCGTGCCGATCCTCACCACCCTTCACACCATCCAGACCTGGTGGGGTGCGTTCTTCCTGATCATGGCCGCGCTGATCATCGTCAGCGGCTACACCTCGATCAACGCCGTGGTGAAAGCCGAGCTGTTCCCCACCGAAATCCGCGCCCTGGGCGTCGGCCTGCCGTACGCACTGACCGTGTCGATCTTCGGCGGCACCGCTGAATACATCGCCCTATGGTTCAAGAGCATCGGCATGGAAACCGGTTACTACTGGTACGTGACGGCCTGCATCGCTGTGTCGCTGCTGGTGTACATCACCATGAAAGACACCCGCAAGCATTCGCGGATCGTGACCGACTGACCTCCAAGTCGTACAAACAAAAAGGGGCGAACCTGACAGGGTTCGCCCCTTTTTTCGTTCCTGGCTAAAGATCTTTCTGACATTAATCCCTGGTTAATGCCTGACCTTCACCCTCATCCTCAACAGAACGCCACTCGAATACGCCGGCAATGGCCTCATTGACCGCTCTGCTGCAACGGCTAACACATCGATTTTATCGATTTATTTGAGCATTTTTTTGCGCTTTTTAATCAAATTAACAAGCGTAATATCAACTCCACACCCAAGGCGCTAACGCCAAACATTCTGGAGCACGACCATGAAAACCAAACTGATCATCGCCCTGACCCTTTCCGTACTGGCTGCCAACACCTTTGCTGCCGACGGTTTCGACCGCACCAGCTCGGCCATCGCCGCCGATGGTTATGACCGTACGAGCGCCGCCACCGTCGCATCTGATGGTTACGACCGTACTAACGGCGCCACCGTTGCTGAAGACGGCTTCGACCGCACTAACGGCGCCACCGTTGCCGAA
>NZ_FOTH01000048.1:0-30767 GCF_900114515.1 Pseudomonas sp. NFACC46-3 | reverse complement strand
CAGACGTCATGTTTGGTATCGGCCCAATCAATTCCGATATAAGCAGTGAATTTCTGAGACAAGAGCGTTTGCATTGCACACCTCCACAGACGCTAAAGTACATGCAGGAACATGCATGCTTGCGTCCAGCGAAGGCGATATAGAGAGCCGTGCCCGGCTTTCCCTGAGTGTTCGTTAGAGGGCGCAAGCGCACCTGCTGGGCTCGAAGGTGAAGCAGTAATCATCGAGATGCGTTGCAGCCCTATTCGTAGCTCGCAGGTGCATGTTCCTTCCTCGCAACAACCGGACTCCAGCGAGTATCAGTATGGGGGAGCAAGGAACGGACTACCTATATCGCAGCCCAGCGGGGATGAATCCCCTCGCCACAGAGGGTTTGGTGTTGTGACAGGGGGACTCAGCCACAGGGTCAGATGCTTTCGCTGATCGGCAATACGTAGTTCTTGAACTCGGTGTCTTCCTTGAAGCCGATCGATTCGTAGGTTTTCTGCGCCACTTCGTTGTTGCTGCTGGTGGAGACACGCATGCGCACGGCATTGGTTTCCTTGGCCATTTTTTTCGCGGTGCGGATCAGGTTGTCGGCCACCAGTTGGCGGCGGGCGTCTTCGGCGACGTAGATGTCGTTGAGGATCCACACGCGCTTGAGCGATAGCGATGAGAAGCTCGGGTAGAGCTGGCAAAAGCCCAGCAGCTTGTTGTCGTCGTCATCGGGCAAGGCCAGGTAGATCACCGATTCCTTGCGGCGCAGGCGCTTTTCAAGGAAGGCTCGGGACGAGTCCGGGTAGGGCAGTGAGCCGTAGAATTCCCGGTATTTGACGAACAATGGGGTCAGCAGGTCCAGGTGTTCCAGGGTCGCTTGGATAATCCGCATGGTAGGTCTCGTCTGCAGAGGTCGACAGATATTCAGACAACAACTTCGCGCTGCCGTGCTTTTGATGCTGCCTGAAAGCGGATCAAAAACGCAATCGGATAAACGGATCAGTTTCGGGGCGGCATGAGTAGGAAGTTACCTTTCATATCGGCAGTATTTTCCGACTCTAGAGTGTGAACCTGGGCTTCGTCCTTCAGATTGACCCCCGAGAGTTGTCGGCGGCAGGCTTCGCGCATCAGGTAGATCAGGCGGTGGGCCGCCATGCCGTAGCTCAGGCCTTCGAGGCGGACATTGGAGATGCAGTTGCGATAGGCATCGGTCAGGCCGACCTTGGGGGCATAGGTGAAATACAGCCCCAGGCTGTCGGGAGAACTGAGGCCGGGGCGTTCGCCGATGAGGATCACCGACATTTTCGCGCCGAGCCGCTCGGCCACTTCATCGGCCACCGCGACGCGGCCTTGTTCCACCAAAATCACGGGCGACACCGACCAGCCGTCAGCGGCGGTCTGTTCTTCCAGGCGCGCCAGGAACGGCAAGGTATGGCGATGCACCGCCAGCGCCGACAAGCCGTCGGCCACGACGATAGCCAAGTCCACACCGCCGGGATGAGCCGCTGCGTAGTCCTCCAGGATTTTTGCGGAGGACTCGTCGAGTCGTCGGCCCAGGTCCGGGCGCTGCAAGTAGCTATGTCGGTCAGCCGCCGCACTGTGGAGCAACAGGCTTTCGCGGCCGCGCTCAGTCAGTTGTGCGCGAATGCCCTGATGATCGAACGCCAGGTGCACCGCATCGCGGGCCTGGGCGTGGGCGTATTGGAAGTCCAGTTGCGCCTGGGTCGGCAGGCTGGTGCCGGTGCGGCCCAGGGCGATGCGTGCCGGGGTGAGGTTGCGCAGGTTCAGCCAAGGGTTTTGTGGGTCGACAGGTTTTTTATCCATGGGCCGTTCTCTCATCCCAAATGCGCGAGGGCGTGACGGAACGCCGGTGGCAGGTTGTCGCCGAACCGCACCCGGCCATCGGCCTGGGTGAAGATGCCCATGTTTGCCAGCCAAGTTTCGAATTCCGGCGCAGGCTTCAGACCCAGGGTCTGGCGGGCGTAGAGGGCGTCGTGGAACGAGGTGGTCTGGTAGTTGAGCATGATGTCGTCGGAGCCGGGGATGCCCATGATGAAGTTGATCCCGGCCACGCCGAGCAGGGTCAGCAGGGTGTCCATGTCGTCCTGGTCGGCTTCGGCGTGGTTGGTGTAGCAGATGTCGCAACCCATCGGCACGCCCAGCAGCTTGCCGCAGAAGTGGTCTTCGAGGCCGGCGCGGATGATCTGTTTGCCGTTGTACAGGTACTCGGGGCCGATGAATCCTACAACCGTGTTCACCAAAAACGGCTTGAAATGCCGTGCCACGGCGTAGGCTCGCGTCTCGCAGGTCTGTTGATCGACGCCGTGGTGGGCGTTGGCCGACAGCGCGCTGCCCTGGCCGGTTTCGAAATACATCAGGTTGTTGCCGAGGGGGCCGCGATTCAGGCTGAGCCCGGCGTCGTAGCCTTCCTGCAAGACGTTGAGGTTGATGCCGAAACTGGCGTTGGCCGCTTCGGTGCCGGCGATGGACTGGAACACCAGATCCAGGGGCACGCCACGGTTGGCCGCTTCAATGGAGGTGGTGACGTGGGTCAGCACGCAGCCTTGGGTGGGGATGTCGTAGCGCTGGATGATGGCGTCGAGCATTTCCAGCATGGCGCAGATCGAGGCGGTGCTGTCGGTGGCCGGGTTGATGCCGATCATGGCGTCGCCGTTGCCGTAGAGCAGGCCGTCGAGGATGCTCGCAGCGATCCCGGCCGGTTCATCGGTAGGGTGGTTGGGTTGCAGGCGCGTGGACAAGCGCCCGCGCAGGCCGAGGGTGCCGCGGAATTTGGTCACCACGCGGATTTTCTGCGCCACCAGTACCAGATCCTGCACGCGCATGATTTTCGACACGGCGGCGACCATTTCCGGCGTCAGGCCCGGGGCCAGTGCCCGCAGGCTTTGTTCGTCGGCGGCGTCGCTGAGCAGCCAATCGCGAAAGCCGCCAACCGTGAGGTGGCTGACGGTGGCGAAGGCTTGTTTATCGTGGGTGTCGACGATCAGCCGGGTGACTTCGTCGACCTCGTAAGGAATCAGCATTTCCTGCAGGAAATGGCTGAGGGGCAGGTCGGCCAGGGCCATTTGCGCGGCCACCCGCTCGCCATCGTTGAGCGCGGCGACCTCGGCCAGGAAATCCCCGGAACGCGCCGGGCTGGCCTTGGCCATCAGGTCCTTGAGGCTGTCGAAGCGATAGGTCTGGGCGCCGACGGAATGGGCGAATGCGGCCATGGGCGGTGTCCTCCTGATTCTCTAAAAAACTTTAATACACACCCCATAACCCTGTGGGAGCTTGCTCCCACAGGGGGTTGGTGTGCACTTTTAAATGGCAAGCACCGGACCCTCAGCCCGGCGCCGGTGCAACTTTCAGATACCTGTGAGCATAGCGTCCGCCGGTGCACCGGAGCGTTGCTTGGCGGTCAGTTGGAAATACAGGTAGCCGACAATCATGAAACCGAGGAACACCAAGCCAATCACCATGTTGAACCACGCCATCGCCACCAGGCACACCACCGCCAGGAACAGCGCAATGCCCGGCACGATCGGGTAGCCCGGGGCGCGGAAGGTGCGTTCCAGGTTCGGTTCGGTCTTACGCAGCCTGAACAGGCTGAGCATGCTGATGATGTACATCACGATGGCGCCGAACACCGACATGGTGATCATCGCCGCCGTCAGCGTCATGCCTTGCAGGTTGACCAGGCCATCGCTGTAGATCGCCGCGATGCCGATCACGCCGCCGGCCAGGATCGCCCGGTGCGGGGTCTGGAAACGCGACAGTTTCGCCAGGCCACGGGGCAGGTAGCCGGCCCGGGCCAGGGCGAAGAACTGCCGCGAATAGCCGAGGATGATTCCGTGGAAACTCGCCACCAGGCCGAACAGGCCGATCCACACCAGCATGTGCATCCACGTTGAATCGTTGCCGACCACGGCCTTCATGGCCTGGGGCAGCGGGTCGTTGATGTTCGACAGGGTGCGCCAGTCACCCACGCCGCCGGCCATGATCATCACGCCGATGGCCAGGAACACCAGGGTCAGGATGCCGCTGACGTAAGCGCGGGGGATCGTGCGTTTCGGGTCCTTGGCTTCTTCGGCGGCCATGGCCGCGCCTTCGATGGCGAGGAAGAACCAGATGGCGAAGGGGATCGCCGCGAAAATGCCCGGGATCGAGGCGAGGCTGAACTCATTGGAGCCCGCCCAGCCGTTGAGCACGAAATTACTGAAGCTGAAGCCCGGCGCGACCACGCCCATGAACACCAGCAATTCGGCGACCGCCAGCACGGTGACCACCAGCTCGAAGGCGGCGGCGATGCTGACGCCGAGGATGTTCAGGGTCATGAAGATGATGTACGCGCCGACCGCCGCCAGCTTGGGGTCCAGTTCCGGGAATTGCACATTGAGGTAGGCGCCAATCGCCATGGCGATGGCCGGGGGCGCAAAGACGAACTCGATCAGGGTGGCGATGCCGGCGATCAACCCGCCTTTCTCGCCGAAGGCTCGTCGGCTGTAGGCAAAAGGCCCGCCGGCGTGAGGAATAGCGGTAGTCAGTTCGGTGAAACTGAAGATGAAGCAGGTGTACATCAACGCCACCATGAGGGCGGTGACGAGAAACCCGAGGGTCCCTGCGGTGCCCCAGCCGTAGCTCCAGCCGAAGTACTCGCCGGAAATCACCAGGCCGACGGCGATGCCCCATAAATGCAGGGTGCCGAGTGTGGGTTTGAGTTGAGTGGTAGAAGTCATAAGTCCTCTCTGTCTTTTTTATTGTTTGATCTGTTGGACTTTCGGGTTTGCTGTGGAGCGGGCACGCAAGGCTCATGCCAGAGCGGTGGGACGGTAATTTGATGTTGTCAGTGAGGGCGCCATCGCGAGCAAGCTCGCTCCCACAGTGGATCTGTTGCCAACCCTGGAAACGAGTTATCCACAGATCCCTGTGGGAGCGAGCTTGCTCGCGATAGCTATCTAAGGGGCAAAGCAGGAGAGCCTGCCTTGCCCCAAGGGCTTAGAAGAACCCCAACGGATTGATGTCGTAGCTCACCAGCAGGTTCTTGGTCTGCTGGTAATGGTCGAGCATCATCTTGTGGGTTTCACGACCCACGCCGGACTTCTTGTAGCCACCGAACGCGGCGTGCGCCGGGTACAGGTGGTAGCAGTTGGTCCACACGCGACCGGCCTTGATCGCCCGGCCCATGCGGTAGGCGCGGTTGATGTCGCGGGTCCACAGGCCGGCGCCGAGGCCGAACTCGGTGTCGTTGGCGATCGCCAGGGCTTCGGCTTCGTCCTTGAAGGTGGTGATGCTCACCACTGGGCCGAAGATTTCTTCCTGGAACACGCGCATCTTGTTGGTGCCCTTGAGCAGGGTCGGCTGGATGTAATACCCGGTCGCCAGGTTGCCCTCGAGTTTTTCCACTTTGCCGCCGGTCAGCAGTTCGGCGCCTTCGCCCTTGGCGATTTCCAGGTACGAAAGAATCTTGTCAAATTGCTGCTCGGACGCCTGGGCGCCGACCATGGTGTCGGTGTCCAGCGGGTCGCCGCGTTTGATCTGCAGGACTTTCTTCATCACCACTTGCATGAATTCGTCGTAGATCGATTCCTGCACCAGGGCGCGGGATGGGCAGGTGCAGACTTCGCCCTGGTTGAAGAACGCCAGCACCAGGCCTTCGGCGGCCTTCTCGATGAAGCTCGGCTCGGCCTGCATGATGTCTTCGAAGAAGATGTTCGGCGACTTGCCGCCCAGTTCCACGGTGGACGGGATGATGTTCTCGGCGGCGCATTTCATGATGTGCGAGCCCACCGGGGTGGAACCGGTGAAGGCAATCTTGGCGATGCGCTTGCTGGTGGCGAGGGCTTCACCGGCTTCTTTGCCGAAGCCTTGCACCACGTTCAGCACACCGGGCGGCAGCAGGTCGCCGATCAGTTCCATGAGCACGCAGATGCCCAGAGGGGTTTGCTCGGCCGGCTTGAGTACCACGCAGTTACCGGCGGCCAGGGCCGGGGCGAGTTTCCAGGCGGCCATCAGCAGCGGGAAGTTCCACGGGATGATCTGCCCAACCACGCCCAAGGGTTCATGGATGTGATAGGCCACGGTGTTGCCGTCGATCTCGGCGGCGGCGCCTTCCTGGGCCCGCAGGCAACCGGCGAAGTAGCGGAAGTGGTCGGCGGCCAGGGGGATGTCGGCGTTGAGGGTTTCGCGCACGGCCTTGCCGTTGTCCCAGGATTCGGTGATCGCCAGCACTTCGAGGTTCTGCTCGATGCGGTCGGCGATTTTCAGCAGGACCAGCGAACGCGCCTGGGCCGACGTGGCACCCCAGGCATCGGCAGCGGCGTGGGCGGCGTCCAGGGCTTTTTCGATGTCTTCGGCCGTGGAGCGCGGGAATTCGGCAATGGGCTGGCCATTGACCGGGGAAGTATTGGTGAAGTACTGACCTTTGACAGGCGCGACGAACTCGCCGCCGATGTAGTTACCGTATTTGCTCTTGAACGAAACGATAGCGCCTTCAGTACCGGGGTGAGCGTAACGCATGATGAGTTCTCCTTGGCTTTTGTGCTTATACGGGAGGGCCGCGCAAAATTGAGCGCCGGTAATTAAGCCTAGAGCAAAGGTTGGGCCATTGCCTTGCAGGGCCCGTAAATCAAGACTTTAGGAGGAGTTGGTCGGACAAACGGAGGGGGTGTGTGACGCTTGCGATACAGCGGGTGTGACAGTTTGTGCCAGATGCGAGACAGTCTGTGACTGACAGGTCGCGCCAGCATTGCATTGCGGGTTGGGCTGGAGGATGCTGGGCTTCGATCCTGGAATCCCTGGCAACTGTATTTTTGTGGCAGGACAGCTTTTGTGGCGAGGGAGCTTGCTCCCGCTGGAGCGCGAAGCGGTCCCAAGGCAGCCAACTCGGTCAGCCTGATACACCGCAAACTCAGGTTTTGGGGCTGCTGCGCAGCCCAGCGGGAGCAAGCTCCCTCGCCACGGGGTATGTGTTGGCAGGTCCAAAGGTCCTTCGGGGAGAATAATAAGAAATGCACAGCAACCACTTGAGTCGCCATGCCCAGCAAGTCCTGACGGTCACCCAGGGCAAGGCCCATTTGCAGGGCCCTGGCAGCGATCCGTCGATTGCCCGTTCCTGGCTGCGTTGCCTCGAGGATTATCACCTCGACCCGGCGCAGAACCTGGCGCCGACGGTGCTCGAACATGGCCGGGTGCTGGAAAGCCGCGAACGCCTGCAACAGGTGCTGCACATCGCCGGCACCGAAATGACCAGCCTGCACCAGCAACTCTCTGGCGCTGGCCACGCGGTGCTGCTGACCGACGCTCGCGGCGTGATCCTCAACTGCGTCACCGCCCCCAGCGAACGGAAGATTTTCGAGCGAGCCGGCCTCTGGCTCGGCGCCGACTGGAGCGAAGCCTGCGAAGGCACCAACGGCATCGGCACCTGTTTGGTGGAGCGCCAGGCCCTGACCATCCACCAGGAAGAACATTTTCGTGGCCGCCACACCGGCCTGACCTGCTCGGCCAGCCCAGTCTTCGACCCCCAGGGCGAACTGCTGGCGGTGCTCGACGTGTCTTCGGCCCGGCCGGACGTGTCGCGCCAAAGCCAGTTCCACACCATGGCCCTGGTCAATCTCTCGGCGAAGATGATCGAGAGCTGCTATTTCCTGCGTTGCTTCGACAATCAATGGCTGCTGCGCTTCCACCTGCAGGCCGAGTCCGTGGGGCTGTTCAGCGAAGGGCTGCTGGCGTTCGACGGCGAAGGCCGGATCAGCGCCGTCAACCAGAGTGCGCTGAACCTGTTGGGGCATATTCGCGGCAGCTTGTTGGGCCAGCGGGTGGAGGACTTTTTCGACTGTTCGTTGGACGAATTACTCGGCCGCGCGAGTGTAAATGCCAGTGCGAGTTGGCCGCTGCGCACCCGTGACGGCCGGCATTTGTTCGCGGTGCTGCGCGGGCAGCCGCGCGGTGTGCCGGTGCCGGTTGCGCCAGCGCTCAAGATTATTGAGCCCGCCCGCCTGCCGGGCATCTGCCTGGGGGATGCGGCGTTACAGGAACATTTTCGCAAGGCGCTGCGGGTGTTCGAGCGCGATGTGCCGCTGCTGATCCAGGGCGAAACCGGCTCCGGCAAGGAGGCGTTTGCCAAGGCTGTGCACCACGCCAGCCAGCGCGCCGGCAAGCACTTCGTCGCCCTCAACTGCGCGGCCATCCCGGAAAGCCTGATCGAGAGCGAGCTATTCGGATATCGCGGCGGCAGCTTCACCGGTGCGCGCAAGGAAGGCATGCGCGGCAAGCTGCAACAGGCCGACGGCGGCACGCTGTTCCTCGATGAAATCGGCGACATGCCCCTGGCCTTGCAGACCCGTTTGCTGCGGGTGCTGGAAGATCGCCAGGTGGTGCCCATCGGCGGTGAGCCCGAGGCGGTGAACGTGCGCATCATCAGCGCCACTCACCGGCAGCTGCTGGATCGGGTGCAGGACGGCAGTTTCCGCGAGGATCTGTACTACCGCCTCAACGGCCTGGAAATCCCGCTGCCGGCGTTGCGCGAGCGCAGTGACAAGTCGCAGTTGCTGGATTTTCTGTTGGCTGAAGAGAGTGGGGCCGAGACGGTGTCCATCGACGAACCGGCGCGCCAGGCGTTGCTGGCGTTCGACTGGCCGGGCAACGTGCGGCAGCTGCGTAATGTGCTGCGTACCCTGGCCGCGCTGTGCGACGGTGGGCGGATCGGCCTGGAAGACTTGCCGGCGATGATCCGCCAGCGCCCGGCCACGGTGGTGGTCGAGGCGGTGGCCGAGCGGCCGCTGGACGATGCCGAGCGGTTGGCCTTGATCGAAGCACTGGAGCGCCAGCGCTGGCACATGACCCACACCGCCGAACAACTGGGCATCAGCCGTAACACCCTCTACCGGAAGCTGCGCAAACACGCCATCGCCCGATAAAGTACAGACTGCTGACCGCTGTTGTGGCGAGGGAGCTTGCTCCCGCTGGGGCGCGCAGCGGCCCTGTTTTTGGGGGGGGACTGCTGCGCAGTCAGCGGGAGCAAGCTCCCTCGCCACAAAAGCCGGGTTGTACATTCAACTGTGGGAGTGAGCTTGCTCGCGATGACGGCGGCACATTCAACATCGCCGCAAGCTGACCCACCGCTATCGCGAGCAAGCTCCCACAGGTGATTTGCGGTGCTTCAGCGGCGTGAAGTCGAAACACAAGGTGCGATTTCCCCCTCCCTACGCTAACCTGCGGCCATGTTTATGAGGTCGACTATGCACATCCATATTCTCGGTATTTGCGGCACTTTCATGGGTTCGATGGCGGTCCTGGCCAAGGAGCTGGGCCATCACGTCACCGGGTCCGACGCCAATGTTTATCCGCCGATGAGCACGCAGCTGGAAGCCCAGGGCATCGAGCTGACCCAAGGCTACGATCCGGCGCAGCTGGATCCGGCGCCAGACCTGGTGGTCATCGGCAACGCCATGTCCCGGGGTAACCCAGCGGTGGAGTACGTGCTCAACAAAGGCCTGCCGTACGTGTCCGGGCCGCAGTGGCTGGCCGATCACGTGCTGCAGGGCCGTTGGGTCCTGGCCGTGGCCGGTACCCACGGCAAGACCACCACCAGCAGCATGCTCGCCTGGGTGCTGGAGCACGCGGGCATGAGCCCGGGCTTCCTGATCGGCGGAGTGCCGCAGAATTTCTCGGTGTCGGCGCGCCTGGGCGGCACGCCGTTCTTCGTGATCGAGGCCGATGAGTACGACAGCGCGTTTTTCGATAAACGCTCGAAATTCGTCCACTACCGTCCACGCACGGCGATCCTCAATAACCTTGAGTACGATCATGCGGACATCTTCCCCGATCTGCCGGCCATCGAGCGGCAGTTCCATCACTTGGTGCGCACCATCCCCAGCGAAGGCCTGGTCATCCACCCGACCACCGAGCCGGCGTTGCAGCGGGTGATCGAGATGGGCTGCTGGACCCCGGTGCAAACCACCGGTGCGGGCGGGCAATGGCAGGTGAAGTTGCTCAAGGACGACGGTTCGCAGTTCGAAGTGATGTTCGAAGGCGTGTCCCAGGGCGTGGTCGAGTGGGACATGACCGGCCAGCACAACGTCGCCAACGCCCTGGCCACCCTGGCGGCGGCCCGCCATGTCGGCGTGGTGCCGTCCATGGGCATTGCTGCGTTGAGCGCGTTCAAGAGCGTGAAGCGGCGGATGGAGAAAGTCGCCGAGGTCAACGGCATCACTATTTATGACGACTTCGCCCACCACCCAACGGCCATCGCCACCACCCTCGACGGTTTGCGCAAGCGCATCGGCGATGCACCACTGATTGCGATCATCGAGCCGCGTTCCAACTCCATGAAGCTCGGCGCGCACCGTGATGGCCTGCCGGAAAGCGTGGTCGATGCCGACCAGGTGATCTGGTATGCACCGGCCAACCTCGGCTGGGACCTCGGCGCCACCGCCGCGCTGTGTACGGTGCCGTCGATTGTCAGTGATTCCCTGGAAGGCATCATCGAGCGCGTGAAGAGCCAGGCCCAGCCCGGCACCCACGTGGTGATCATGAGCAATGGCGGCTTCGGCGGCCTGCACGGCAAACTGGCCGAGGCCCTGAAATGAACACTCACTTGGAGGGCAGTGGCCCGGAACGCATCACCTTGGCGATGACCGGTGCTTCCGGTGTCCAGTACGGCTTGCGCCTGCTCGATTGCCTGGTGCGGGAAGACCGCGAGGTGCACTTTCTCATCTCCAAGGCCGCGCAACTGGTGATGGCCACCGAGACCGACGTGACCCTGCCGTCCAAGACCCAGATGATGCAGGCTTTCCTCACCGAATACACCGGTGCGGCGGCGGGGCAGATTCGCGTGTATGGCAAGGAAGACTGGATGTCGCCGGTGGCCTCGGGCTCCGGGGCGCCGGCGGCCATGGTGGTGGTGCCGTGTTCCACCGGGACGCTGTCGGCGATTGCCACCGGGGCCTGCAACAACCTGATCGAACGGGCCGCGGACGTCACGCTCAAGGAGCGCCGCCAGTTGATCCTGGTGCCGCGGGAAGCGCCGTATTCGAGCATTCACCTGGAGCACATGCTCAAGTTGTCGAACATGGGCGTGACCATCCTGCCGGCGTCGCCGGGTTTTTATCACCAACCGCAGACCATCGATGACCTGATCGATTTTGTGGTGGCGCGGATTCTCAATCTGCTGAACATCCCCCAGGACATGTTGCCGCGCTGGGGCGAGCATCATTTGAGCAGCGATGAATAAGCTGCTGATCATGCTGCTGGCGCTGCAGCTGACCGGCTGCGCCACCGCCCGCACCCTCGACGCCGCCAAGCCTGGGGCGCCGGTGGTGTACGCCGGCACGCGCTTGGATCTGTACGCCCTCAACGGCGGCTGCTGCGCCAAGGACCGCTTTGGCGCCGAGGCGCCGAGTTACCCTGGCGTCGATCTGCCGGGCAGTGCGTTGCTCGATACCTTGTTGTTGCCGTTGTCGTTGTTCACGGCGATAGGCGTGGGGTTCCGGGCGACTGGCGGGTTGTAGCGCACGCGTGCTCTGTGATGAGCCGATTTACCCGTGGCGAGGGAGCTTGCTCCCGCTCGACTGCGCAGCAGTCGCCTTAGGATTTGAGTCAAACCCAGAAGCTTGGGGCCGCTTCGCAGCCCAGCGGGAGCAAGCTCCCTCGCCACAATAAGCGCTTGGCTTTGGATCGGTGGGACGCCCTTTGCGGGCAGGCACCACATGCCTATTTCCCCAACTTACGCAACTCATCCGACTCCACCACCCGCACCCCGTCCTGCTCTTCCAGCGCCAGACGCCACATGGCCCGGGCCAGTTGGCAGGCTTCGATGCCGTGGTACTTGCCTGGAATCAGCTTCGACAAGGGCCCGGCCAGTTGCTCGGCCAGGCGCGGTTCAACCCGGTCGCCCAGTAGCAGGGAAGGCCGGCAAATGGTCAGTTGCGGCCAGCCCTGGGCCTTGAGTGCTGCCTCCATTTCGCCTTTGACCCGGTTGTAGAAGATCGATGACTTGGCGTCGGCCCCCAGTGCGCTGATCACCACCAGGTGCCGTGCGCCCAACTCCCGGGCGCGTTTGGCAAACGCCACGACCAGGTCCAGGTCTATCGCGCGGAAGGCGGCTTCAGAGCCGGCTTTCTTGATGGTTGTGCCGAGGCAGCAGAAGGCGATGTCGACCTGGCCACTGAGTTGTGGCAGCACCTGGGCCGGCTCCCCAACCGGGTTTTCCAAGTGTGGATGTTCAGCCAGTGGCCGGCGTGAAGGTGCCAATACGCGAGTGATGGTCGGTTCGTTGAGCAGCCGGTCCAACAGGTGTTCCCCGGTCAGCCCGGTAGCACCGGCGAGCAAAACATGCTGAGGCGTCAAGTACATAGTGTTTCCCCCTTGATACGGTTCAGCTTAGTTGCTCTTTGTGGCCTCGTCGTTCAATGCAGCACTTTGCAATGCTTTACGTGCCTGCTGTTTGCGCAGCAGTTGCCAGTGGGAAAGGACCGTCCTCGGCGCCCACATCTGCGGTTCGGACGCTTCGAAGTTGTCGGCCTGTTCGCGTTCGGCAACGGTGGCCTTGGCGCGCTTGAAGGCCTGCTCCAGGTCGTCGGTCTGGTTCAATGCCTGCGCGAACAGCGCATCGCCAAAATAGGTGAAGTTGGCTTCCTCGGAGCAGCCGAAGGACACTCGGTCGGCCCGGGAGGCGGTCATGATCAATGTGCGTTCATCCTTGAGTGCCGGGATGAAGCCGCCGGAATAACAGGCCGAGATCACCACGATCTTGTCGCGGTTCTTCAGTGGCGCCAGCACCACGGCCAGTTCATCGGCGGGCAGGTCGGCCAGTTCCATGCGCGGCTGGTCGAGCACCAGTTCATGTTCGCTGGTGCCGTGGCTGGTCAGGTAGAGGAAGATAAGGTCTTCCGGACCACTGCGTTCGGCCAGCGTGGCAGCGGCGCGGCGCAGGCTTTCGCGGCTGGCCATGGGCCGGTCGCCGAGGTGATCGCGGTGGTTGACCAGGCGGATCTGCCCGAACGCGCCGAAACGGCTGGCGAGCATGTTGGCGACATAGTCGGACTCGCGCAGGAACACGCTTTGCTTGCCGTCGCCGCCCAGGGTCAGGCTGTACAGCTCCACCGCCGGGGTCGAGGCCGGGATGTTGGCGAGGGCATCGTCCAGCAGGCGGCCTTGGGCCAGCAAGCCGAGTTCGAGCACATCCGGCAGCAGCCTGCCATCCGCGTCGCGCACCCGTTGGCCGTTGGCCCAGGTGCCGCTTTGCACGGTGCCGTCGGTCAGCACCAGGGTGCCGCGCCCGTGGTAGCTGTCGCTTTCGAACTGGCCGACGTAAAAACTGCCGTCGGGCAGGTTCAGGCGGCCCTCGCCGGTAAAGCGCCAATCATTGAATTGTCCGAGATAGTGGCTGCCGTCGGCGCCGATCAGTTCGCCCTTGCCGGTCAGCGCGCCATCCTTGAATTGGCCGATCCAGACATCGCCGTCGGCATTTTCGTAGCGCCCGCGACCGTTGAGCTGGTTGTTCTTGAAGCCGCCGATGTAGACATCGCCATCGGCACTGTTGAAGGTGCCCTTGCCCTGCAGTTGCCCGTCGACAAAATGCCCGGTGAACTGGTTGCCGCTGGCGTCGAAGCGCTGGCCTTCACCGTTGGGTTTACCGTTGGCGAAGGGGCCTTGGTACTGGCTGCCGTCGTCGAGTTCCAGGCGTCCGAGGCCGGAATAGCGGTCGGCCTTGAACTCGCCCCGGTAGGTCATGCCGTTTTCCTTGAGCATCCCTTCACCGTCCCGTCGCCCGAGCTTGAAGCCGCCGGTGTAGCTGCTGGTCGGTGTGGTCAGGCTGCCCTGGCCATGGAACAGGCCCTGCTGGAACTGGCCGCGATAGACCTCGCCATTGCTGCCATGCCATTCCCCGGTGCCGTGCCACTGGCCTTTGTCGAACTGCCCGGCGTACCAGCTGCCATTGGGGTAATCGATGCGTCCCTGGCCTTGTAGCAGCCCGTCCACCAGGTCGCCGCGATAGCGTCCGCCGTCGGGCAGGCGCGCGTCGGGAGGCAGCGGCGATTCGCCGTTGCCGCAGGCGGTGAGCAGCAGGGATAGGGTCAGGGGAACGAATAAGCGCATAACGGGATCCAGATCGTCAGGCGACGAGTATGCCGCAGCTATGCGCGTTGAACATAGAGAAGCGATGCGAAACTGCACGAGCGGTTTCGCGATCGCGCAGGTTTACACGAAGCAGAGCGACAGCGGCTCGGCGATGTAGGCCGGTTTTTCCGAACCTTCGATCTCCAGCGTGGCGGTGGCCTTGAGCAGCCATTGGCCGGGTTTTTTCTCGGTGACTTCCACCAGGTCGACCTTCAGCCGGACCCTGGAATCGACCTTCACCGGTTGGATGAAACGCACGCTGTCCAGCCCGTAGTTGACGACCATTTTCACGCCCTCGGGCAGGATCAGGATGTCTTCCATCAACTTGGGCATCAGCGACAGCGACAGGAAACCGTGGGCAATGGTGCTGCCGAACGGGGTCTGCGCGGCCTTGACCGGATCGACGTGGATGAACTGAAAGTCGCCAGTGGCTTCGGCGAACAGGTTGATGCGGTCCTGGTCGATGGTGAGCCATTCGGAACGTCCAAGTTCCTTGCCGACATAATCTTTGAGCGCTGCAACGGGGACGTAGGGCATTGAGACTCTCCTTGGGTTCATCTGTTTTACTTTTTTTTTCTGGAGCGGGGATCGGCATCCCCGGAGAACCACTGTAGATCAACATGGCGCGCAAGTAAGGTCACCGAACATGCTTTTTACGAATGCCGACCCATAGCGCGGGCATGCTTATAATGCCGGCGCGTGTGCGTTTGATTCCGTGGCGAGGGAGCTTGCTCCCGTTGGGCTGCGCAGCGGCCCCATTTTTTTATGAGCGCTGCGCACTCAAGCGGGAGCAAGCTCCCTCGCCACACCGTCACGCCGTGAACCGAATTGGCGCGTTCATTGGATCTGTTGCAGGGGAGAGAGCGGATGTTGCTACGGGGCCTGACCTGGCTGGTGCTGTTTCAATTGCTGGGCACTGCGATCAATCATTTGTTCCTGCCCGTGTTGCCGGGGCCGATCATTGGCCTGCTGTTGCTGCTGGGCTATCTGGTCATGCGCGGCGAAGTCAGCGAGCCGCTGAACCTGGCCGCCGGCAGCCTGCTGCGTTATCTGCCATTGCTGCTGGTGCCGCCTGCGGTGGGGGTGATGGTCTATGCCCGGGCCATTGCCGCCGATTTCTGGGCCATCGTCGGTGCGTTGACGTTGTCCCTGGTGCTGTCCGTGGCGTTGACGGGGGTGCTGATGCAGCGCCTGGCCCGGCGTCACATCGCCGCCCCGGAGGACAGCCAATGATGCTCGACTGGCAAGGTGCCTGGACCTCGGTGATCCACCATCCGCTGTTTGGCATCGGCATTACCCTGGGCGCCTATCAACTGGTGCTGGCGGCGTTCGAAAAGACTCGCTGGGTGTTCCTGCAACCGGTGCTGATGTCGATGGTGCTGTTGATCATCGTGCTGGTCGGCTGCGGCATCGACTATGCCGAATACCGCAAGAGCACCGAGATCCTCAGCATCCTGCTGGGTCCGGCCACGGTCGCCCTGGCGGTGCCGTTGTATTTGAACTTGCGACGGATCCGGCAGTTGTTCTGGCCGATTTTTACTACGCTGGTGATAGCCGGGGTGTTTGCCACGGGCTCTGCTGTGGTGTTGGGCTGGGCTTTCGGTGCCGAGCACATGATTCTGATGACCATGGCGCCCAAGTCCGTGACCTCGCCGATCGCCATGCTGGTGGCCGAGCAGATCGGCGGTGTGGCGGCGATGGCGGCGGTGTTTGTGTTGATCACCGGTGTGCTCGGGGCGATCCTCGGTCCGGTCATTCTGACGAAGCTGGGTGTCCACAGCCCTGAGGCCCGGGGCATGGCCCTGGGGCTGGCTGCCCACGCGGTGGGTACGTCGGTGGCATTGCAGGAAAGCGAGGAGACAGGCGCCTTCGCGGCGCTGGCGATGAGTCTGATGGGCGTGGCCACGGCGGTGTTGCTGCCGTTGGTGGTGTCGATGACGGTTTAAGGAACTGGTTATGAGCTTGCCGCTTTTCCCGTTGAACACCGTGCTGTTCCCCGGTTGCATCCTCGATTTGCAGATTTTCGAGGCGCGTTACCTCGACATGATCGGGCGCTGCATGAAAAAGGGCGAAGGCTTCGGCGTGGTGTGCATCCTCGATGGCGAGGAAGTCGGCATCGCGCCTGAAGGCTACGCGCGGGTCGGTTGTGAGGCGCGTATCACTGATTTCTCCCAGCAGGACAATGGTCTGCTGGGCATTCGCGTGCAGGGCGGGCGGCGCTTTATCGTCCATGGCAGCAGCGTCCAGGCGGATCAACTGACGGTCGCTGAAGTCGAGTGGCTGGAAGAAGAACCGGAGCAACCGCTGCAAGAGGAAGACGCCGACCTGGTGGCGCTGCTCAAGGCCCTGGCCGAGCACCCGATGGTCGAGGCGCTGAACATGGGCACCGAAGCGACCGGTCAGCAGTCGCTGGCCAATCAACTGGCTTACTTGCTGCCGTTCAACGAATTGGACAAGATCGACCTGCTGCAACTCGACGACCCGCAACAGCGCCTGGATGCGATCCAGGCCTTGCTCGATGAACTGCAGGGCGAACTCTTTGCCTGACTCAACTCATATTTCACTGAGTAACACTGATCCCACATGGATCTCCAGTGTTCATTGGCGCGCCGCTCAATAGGCATACCGCAACATCGCATGCGGCAAGTGCCGCAGCGCGAAGAAGCTGAACACCGCCACCAGCGCCGGCAGGATCAGCCACCAGACTTTCGGTGACATGGCCGGTAGCGGGGTCTGGCGCTGGCTCAACCACAGGGCGGCCGCACAGATGCTGGCGGCGAGCATCGCCCCGGCGACGATGTCGCTCGGCCAGTGCGCCCCCAGGTAAACCCGCGACAGGGCGATGGCCAGCGCCGGCAGGCAGCCCAGCAGCAGCCAGGTCAGGCGCAGGCGTGGCGGTTGGCCGCGGCCGGCCAGGACGGCGAGGGTCAGGAACAGCGCGAATGCCCCGGAGGAGTGGCCGCTGGGCATGCTGTAGCTGGTCAGCGGGTCGGTGAGGATTTCCGGGCGCACACGGGCAAAGAAGTGTTTGCTCCCAGTATTGGCCAGGGAGGTGAGCAGCATCGTGCCCCCGGCAAAGATCGCCTGCCGCCATTGCCGTGCCAACAGCAATAACCCGGTCAACAGGCTGCAGACAATCAGCATGTAGCGGAATTCGCCGATCAGCGTGAAGGTCACGGCGATTTCATCCAGCGTCGCGCTGCGATGCTCCTGGACGAGGGCCATCAAGCCTTGGTCGAACGCCGTCAGGTAACGAAAGCCGATGAACAGGCCGATCAGGATCACCAGGCCAAGGCCGGCGATCAGCGCCGTGGCATGGCGATGACGACGCAGGCTGCTGTTGACGCTCAGCCCGATCATCGCCGCGATGCTGCCGATGACCACGCCGGCCTGTGGCCAGAAGCCTTCAGGCAGCGGCAGGCGAAACGCCGCCCCGGTGGCCCAGCCCGGCAGCAGGTACGCCACGGTCCAGCCCGCCGCGGCCAACACGCTGACGGCGGCGAAGCGTGGGAACGGCATGTCGCACATTCCGGCCACCATCGGCAACATGGGCCGTAGCGGGCCGATAAAACGCCCCACCAGCAGGCTGGCGATGCCGTAGCGCTGGAAATAGTTTTCCGCCGCGCTCATCCATTCCGGGTGATGCCGCAGCCCGGGCAGGCGGCGGATGTTCTGGTGGAAATGCCGACCGAGGAAGTACGACACCAGGTCCCCGAGCAGCCCGCCAAGCAGGCCCAGCAGCAACGTCTCGCCCAAGGACAACGCGCCGCTGCCGGCCAGCACGGCGATGGCAAACAACAGCACGGTACCCGGCACGATCAGGCCGGCGATGGCCAGGCACTCCACGCAGGCGACGATGAACACCGCCACCGCCAGCCATTGCGGGTTGACGGTCAACCAGCCGGTGATGCTATCGAGCCATGGGCCCATAAATACAACTCCATTGAGTATTGATTGGCATGCACCGAATCCCCTGTGGGATTGTGTTGCGAACACAAAAGCTATGGCCGCTGAAGATCAACTGTGGGAGCGAGCTTGCTCGCTCCCACAGGGGGCGGTGTTTTCATCCAAGCAAGAAATAATCGCGACCTTCGACCTGCCCCCGTCGCAGCGGGTTCCGGGTGCACCACGGTGCGTAGGCGGCGTCGACGAAGCGGTAGGGTAAATGCTCGTCCCGTCCCAGGGGAATACCCAGGCGGGTGGTCTGGATCACGTTGACCGTCGGCACACCCACATCTTCCACCAGCAAGCGCTCGGGGTCGAAGCGTTTGGCGTCCCAGTCCGGCACTTTCAGGCCCAACGCTTTGCACAGCAAGGTCTGGCCGGCACAGAGCTTTTGCGGCGTACGCGGCCGACCTTGGGCGTCGGGGTTGTTGAGCAGCATCTGCGCCAGGCTCGCCGGCCCGGAAAGGGCGTCGATCCACGGGTAGGCCGATTTGATCAACACGGCGTTGCCCGGGCCCTGGGCGCTGAAGTTCAGCGAATCGCCGCCCCGGGCGTAGTACATATAGATGTGGCCGCCATCCAGAAACAAAGCCTTGCGCTTTTGCGTGTAGCCCAGCGAGGCGTGGCTGCCTTTTTCGGCGAAGTAATACGCCTCGGTCTCGATGATCCGCGCGCCGAGCCACAGGTCACCGACCTTGTGACGGATGACTTTGCCCAGCAGGTCCTTGGCAAGCACCTGGGCGTCTCGATCGAAAAAGGCGTGGGGCAGGGCGTTGGGCGATGGCAAATCGGTCATGGCGATAAACAAAGGGAGGCCAAAGGAAGCGCGATGATAGCAATGGAAAGCTTAATCACCGCTGAACAGTCGCTTCAACCAGCTGTTTACGCCTGTTTTGCTGCTCCGCCGGTCACCACTGTGAGTCCATGCTGTTAGTCGAGGGTTACGACAGCTATAATCTGCCGCTTTCCTCATCGCCAAGACCACACAGACCATGACTGAGTCCGTTCTTGACTACATGACCCGCCTGGGTCGCGCCGCTCGCCAGGCGTCGCGCATCATCGGCCGGGCCAGCACCGCGCAGAAAAACCGCGCCCTGCAGGCCGCCGCCAATGCGCTGGACGCTGCGCGTGCCGAGTTGTCCGCTGCCAACGAACTGGACCTGGCCGCCGGCCGGGCCAATGGTCTGGAACCGGCCATGCTCGAACGCCTGGCCCTGACCCCGGCACGCATCGACGGCATGATCGTCGGTCTGCGTCAGGTCGCGGCCCTGCCGGACCCGGTCGGGGCGATCCGCGACATGAGCTACCGGCCATCGGGCATTCAGGTCGGCAAGATGCGCGTGCCCCTGGGTGTGGTCGGGATCATTTACGAGTCGCGGCCGAACGTGACCATCGACGCCGCCAGCCTGTGCCTGAAGTCGGGTAACGCGACCATCCTGCGTGGTGGCTCCGAGGCGATCCATTCCAACCGTGCCATTGCCGCCTGCATCCAGCGCGGCCTGGCCGAGGCCGATCTGCCGGCGGCCGTGGTGCAAGTGGTGGAAACCACTGACCGTGCCGCAGTCGGCGCATTGATCACCATGCCCGAGTTCGTCGATGTCATCGTGCCGCGTGGTGGCAAGGGCCTGATCGAGCGGGTCAGCCGTGACGCCCGCGTGCCGGTGATCAAGCACCTGGACGGCATCTGCCACGTCTACGTCAGCGCCCACGCCGAATTGCCGAAGGCCCAGCGCATCGCCTTCAACGCCAAGACCTACCGCTACGGTATCTGCGGCGCGATGGAAACCCTGTTGGTGGATCAGGCCGTGGCCAAGGACTTCCTGCCGTCGATGGCTGCCCAGTTCCGCGAAAAAGGCGTCGAGCTGCGCGGTTGCGAGCGCACCCGGGCGATCATCGAGGCCGTTGCGGCCACGGAAGAAGACTGGGACACCGAATACCTGGCGCCGATCCTGTCGATCCGTGTGGTCGACGGGCTGGACGAGGCCATCGAGCACATCAACCGCCACGGCTCGCACCACACCGACTCCATTGTCAGTGAACACCTGGGTGAAACCCGGCGCTTCGTCGCCGAAGTGGATTCGGCGTCGGTGATGATCAACACCCCGACCTGCTTCGCCGATGGCTTTGAATACGGATTGGGTGCCGAGATCGGCATTTCTACTGATAAGCTGCACGCCCGCGGCCCGGTGGGCCTCGAAGGCCTGACCTGCGAGAAGTACATCGTGGTCGGTGACGGCCAGTTGCGCGGACAGGAGCCGGTCTGACTTGGGCGATCTCGACCCACTGGCCTCTATGACTACGACCGCTGTGACGGCAACCACCGCGCCAAAGCGCATCGGCATCCTGGGCGGCACGTTCGACCCGGTGCACATCGGCCATTTGCGCGGTGCGCTGGAAGTCGCCGACGCCCTGGCCCTCGATGAGCTACGCCTGACGCCCAGCGCCCGGCCGCCGCACCGGGATACGCCGCAGGTGTCGGCGCAGGACCGCCTGGCGATGGTCGAGTGCGCGGTGGCCGGTGTGGCGCCGTTGGTGGTGGACGCCCGCGAATTGCAGCGGGACAAACCGTCCTACACCATTGATACCCTGGAGCTGATGCGCGCCGAACTGGCCGCTGATGCCCAGGTTTTTCTGCTTCTGGGCTGGGACGCATTTTGCGGCCTGCCCACTTGGCATCGCTGGGAAGAGTTGCTCCAGCATTGCCACATCCTGGTGCTGCAACGCCCGGATGCCGACAGCGAGCCGCCGGATGCCTTGCGCAACCTGCTGGCGGCCCGCTCGGTGAGCGACCCGCTGGCCCTGAAAGGGCCGAGCGGACAGATTGCATTCGTCTGGCAGACGCCGCTCGCGGTATCCGCCACCCAGATCCGTCAACTGCTGGCCAGCGGTAAGTCGGTACGTTTCCTGGTGCCCGACGCGGTCCTGGCCTACATCGATGCGCACGGGCTTTACCGTGCGTCGAACTGAAAAAGGTGTGCTTCAAGGCACGTGAATGCGTGTAGCGAAGCGCCCGAACATACGAGCAAAACGAGTTTTATATGACTGACAAAGACGTAAACAAAGTAAAGCGCAAAGGCACGTTCAAAAGCGCCCCGCTGCCGGTAGAGGCCCACACCGGCGTCGTACTGGCCGGTGAAGAACTGGTCAAGGTCGCCGTTGCGGCCCTGGAAGACGTCAAGGCCCAGGACATCCAGGTGATCGACGTTCGTGAAAAGCAGAGCATCACGGACTACATGATCATCGCCACCGGTACCTCCAACCGCCAGATCGGCGCGATGCTGGACAAGGTCCGCGAAGCGGTCAAGGCCCAGGGCGTCAAGCCGCTGGGTGAAGAAGGCAAGGGTGACAGCGACTGGGTACTGCTGGATATGGACGACGTCATCGTGCACATGATGACGGCCTCGGCGCGCCAGTTCTATGACCTGGAGCGCCTGTGGGCCGGTGCCGAGCAGAGCCGTTCGGCCAGCGCCGCGCACCACAGCCCGGAAAACCCCCATGAGCACTTCACCAAGCTCAACAAAGACCAGCAATAAGGGACCGCTGTGCGACTGCGCCTGATCGCCGTCGGTTCTCGCATGCCCAAGTGGGTGGAAGAAGGCTGGCATGAATATGCCAAGCGTCTTCCGTCCGAGCTGGCCCTGGAACTGGTGGAAATTCCGCTCAATACCCGTGGCAAGAACGCCGACGTGGCGCGCTTCATCCGCCAGGAAGGCGAAGCCATGCTGGCCAAGGTCGGGCCGAACGAGCGCATTGTCACCCTCGAAGTCCATGGCAAGCCCTGGAGCACCGAGCAACTGGCGGTGGAGCTCGATCGCTGGCGGTTGGACGCGCGCACGGTCAATTTCATGGTCGGTGGCCCGGAAGGGCTGGCGCCGGAAGTCTGTGCCCGGGCCGATCAGCGCTGGTCCTTGTCGCCGTTGACGTTGCCACATCCGCTGGTGCGGATCCTGATCGGCGAACAGCTGTATCGTGCCTGGACAGTCCTGTCCGGGCACCCTTACCACAAGTAATCCTGCCCCATGCCCCAGCCGATCCGCATCAAGGACCACGAAAAAGACGCCCGTCTGGTGCGGGGCCGCGTCGTGTTCGGCGCTATTATGGTGGTGACGCTGATCTGTGTGCTGATTGCGCGCTTGTATTTCCTCCAGGTGATCCAGTACGAGTACCACTCGACCCTGTCGGAAAACAACCGCGTGCATGTGCAGCCGATTCCGCCGACCCGCGGGCTGATTTTCGACCGCAATGGCGTGGTGGTGGCGGATAACCGTCCCAGTTTCAGCCTGAGCATGACCCGCGAGCGCTCCGGCGACTGGCAGCACGTGCTCGACGTGATTGTCGAAGTGCTGCAACTGACGCCCGAGGACCGGGCGATCTTCGAGAAGCGCATGCGCCAGGGCCGACGTCCGTTCGAGCCGGTGCCGATCCTGTTCGAGCTGACCGAAGAGCAGATCGCCCTGATCGCCGTGAACCAGTTCCGCCTGCCCGGCGTCGAGGTGGTGGCGCAGTTGGTGCGGCATTATCCCCAGGGGCCGCACTTTGCCCACTCGGTCGGCTACATGGGACGGATCAACGAGAAAGAGCTCAAGACCCTCGATCCGGTCAATTACAGCGGCACCCACCATATCGGCAAGACCGGCATCGAGCGTTTCTACGAGCCCGAGCTGCATGGCCAGGTGGGTTACGAGGAAGTCGAAACCAACGCCCGCGGCCGCGTATTGCGGGTGCTCAAGCGCACCGACCCGATTCCCGGCAAGGACATCGTCCTGAGCCTGGACATCAAGCTGCAAGAGGCCGCCGAAGCGGCGCTGGGTGGTCGGCGTGGTGCCGTGGTGGCGCTGGACCCGAACACTGGCGAGGTGTTGGCAATGGTCAGCCAGCCGAGTTTCGACCCGAACCTGTTCGTCACCGGCATCAGCTTCAAGGCCTACGCCGAGCTGCGCGATTCCATCGACCGGCCGCTGTTCAACCGGGTGCTGCGCGGTCTCTATCCGCCGGGCTCGACCATCAAGCCGGCCGTGGCGATTGCCGGGCTGGACTCCGGCGTGGTGACCGCGTCGAGCCGGGTCTACGACCCGGGTTATTACCAACTGCCGAACTATGACCACAAGTACCGCAACTGGAACCGCACCGGCGACGGTTATGTGGACCTGGAAACCGCGATCATGCGTTCCAACGACACCTACTTCTATGACTTGGCCCACAAGCTGGGGATCGATCGGTTGTCGTCCTACATGAACAAGTTCGGTCTCGGTCAGAAAGTCTCCCTGGATATGTTCGAGGAATCCCCCGGCCTGATGCCTTCGCGCGAATGGAAGCGGGCGACCCGGCGCCAGGCCTGGTTCCCCGGCGAAACCCTGATCCTGGGGATCGGCCAGGGCTACATGCAGGCCACGCCACTGCAACTGGCCCAGGCCACGGCGCTGGTGGCGAGCAAGGGCAAGTGGTATCGCCCGCACCTGGCCAAGACCATCGAAGGCCAGAAACCGGTGGACCCGGACCCGATGCCAGACATCATCCTGCGCAACCCGTCGGACTGGCAGAAGGTCAACAACGGCATGCAGCAGGTGATGCACGGCGCCCGCGGCACCGCCCGCAAGGCGTCCATCGGTGCGCAATACCGGATTGCCGGCAAGAGCGGTACGGCCCAGGTCGTCGCCATCAAGCAGGGCGAGAAGTACGACCGCTCCAAGGTCCAGGAACGCCATCGCGACCACGCCTTGTTCGTCGGCTTCGCGCCGGCCGACAACCCGAAGATCGTCGTATCGGTGATGGTCGAGAACGGTGAGTCGGGTTCCGGCGTCGCCGCGCCAGTGGTGCGCCAGATCATGGACGCCTGGCTGCTGGACGAGCACGGCCAGCTCAAGCCGGAATACGCAAGCCCCATCACTGCGGAGGCTACGGCCCGTGAAGAATAATTTCGACCGGATCCTCTCCAGCGAAGATGTGATGCGCCGCCGTGCCACCTTGCTGCAGCGCATGCACATCGATGGTCCGTTGCTGATCCTGCTGCTGACCCTGGCCGCAGGCAGCCTGTTCGTGCTGTATTCGGCCAGTGGCAAGAACTGGGACCTGCTGGGCAAGCAGGCCACCTCGTTCGGCATCGGCCTGGTGTCGATGGTCGTCATTGCCCAGCTCGAGCCGCGTTTCATGGCCCGCTGGGTGCCGCTGGCCTATGTGGTGGGCGTGAGCCTGCTGGTGGTGGTGGACGTGATGGGTCACAACGCCATGGGCGCCACTCGCTGGATCAACATTCCCGGGGTGATCCGCTTCCAGCCTTCGGAATTCCTCAAGATCATCATGCCGGCAACCATCGCCTGGTACCTGGCCAAGCGCACCCTGCCGCCGCAGCTCAAGCACGTGTGCATCAGCCTGTTGCTGATCGGCATCCCGTTCATCCTGATCGTGCGCCAGCCGGACCTTGGCACTTCGCTGCTGATCCTGGCCGGTGGCGCCTTCGTGCTGTTCATGGGCGGTTTGCGCTGGCGCTGGATCCTCAGCGTCGTCGCCATCGCGGTGCCGGTCTCGGTGGCCATGTGGTACTTCGTGATGCACGACTACCAGAAGCAACGAATCCTGACCTTCCTCGACCCGGAGAGCGATCCGCTGGGCACTGGCTGGAACATCATCCAGTCCAAGGCCGCCATCGGCTCCGGCGGGGTGTTCGGCAAGGGCTGGCTGATGGGCACCCAGTCGCACCTGGACTTTTTGCCGGAAAGCCACACCGACTTCATCATCGCCGTACTGGGCGAGGAGTTCGGCCTGGTAGGCATCTGCGTGTTGCTGTTGATCTACCTGCTGCTGATCGGTCGCGGCTTGGTGATCACCGCCCAGGCCCAGACATTGTTCGGCAAGTTGCTCGCGGGCAGCCTGACCATGACGTTTTTTGTTTATGTTTTCGTCAACATCGGTATGGTCAGTGGCCTGTTGCCGGTCGTGGGGGTGCCGTTGCCGTTCATTAGCTACGGAGGAACTTCGCTGGTGACACTACTGTCAGCGTTTGGGGTCTTGATGTCGATTCATACGCATCGCAAATGGATCGCGCAGGTTTGAATAAGGTGAAGAGTTCAATGCAAGCAATGCGTGGCTGGTCGACGCGATATGCGCCGTGGATCGGCCTGGTCGGCTTCCTGGGCGGTGCGCCGCATGCCCAGGCAGGCGAATACGAAGGTTCGCCACAGGTGGCCGAATTCGTCGGTGAGATGACCCGCGACTACGGTTTTGCCGGTGAGCAACTGATGGGGGTATTTCGCGAGGCCGAGCGCAAGCAGTCGATCCTTGACGCCATCTCCCGGCCCGCCGAGCGGGTCAAGCAGTGGAGCGAGTACCGGCCGATGTTCATCACCGAGGCGCGTATCGCCCGGGGCGTGGACTTCTGGCGCCAGCACGAGGCGGCCCTGGCCCGTGCCGAGCAGGAATACGGCGTACCGGCCCAGTTCATTGTGGCTATCATTGGCGTCGAGACGTTCTTTGGCCGTAACACCGGGAATTTCAGGGTGATCGACGCGCTGTCGACCCTGGGCTTCGATTACCCGCCGCGCGCCGAATTCTTTCGCAAGGAGCTGCGCGAGTTCTTGCTGCTGGCCCGCGAAGAGCAGGTCGATCCGCTGACCCTCAAGGGGTCTTATGCCGGTGCCATGGGCCTGCCGCAATTCATGCCCAGCAGTTTTCGGGCTTACGCGGTGGACTTCGACGACGACGGCCACATCAATATCTGGACCAACCCGACCGATGCCATCGGCAGTGTTGCCAGCTATTTCAAGCGCCACGGCTGGGAAGCCGGCCAGCCGGTGGTCAGCCGTGCCGACGTGCGTGGCGAGCAGGTGGACGAGGGCCTGACCGAGGGCATCGAGCCGACGAAAACCGTCGGGGAGTTGCGGGCGTTGGGCTGGTCGAGTCATGATGCGCTGCGTGACGACATGCCGGTCACCGCGATACGCCTGGAAGGCGAACAAGGCCCCGAATACTGGATGGGCCTGAAGAATTTCTACGCGATTACGCGTTATAACCGCAGCGTGATGTACGCCATGGCCGTATATCAACTGTCTGAAGAGCTGGTCAAAGCACGGGGCGTCAAATAATGCGGGCATTGCCTACCTATCTACCCCTGAAAGCCAAACCCCTCAAGCTCGTGGCGTTGGCCGCGCTGTCGCTGTTGGTCGTCAGTTGTTCGACCAGCCGCGCGCCGGCCCAGAAGAACTCCACCGCCGTGCGCGCGACGCCCGGCCTGGACATCAACCGGGCCCACAAGGACGGCGCGCCATGGTGGGATGTGGATGTCTCGCGCATTCCCGATGCCACGCCGACCCTGCACACGGGCCCCTACAAGGCCAACCCGTACACGGTGCTGGGCAAGACCTATTTCCCGCTGTCCGACTCCAAGCGCTACGTGGCCTCGGGCACGGCATCCTGGTATGGCACCAAGTTCCACGGCCAGAACACCGCCAACGGCGAGGTGTATGACCTGTATGGCATGAGCGCGGCCCACAAGACCTTGCCGCTGCCCAGCTATGTGCGGGTGACCAACCTGGACAACAACAAGAGCGTGATCCTGCGGGTCAATGACCGTGGGCCGTTCTATTCCGACCGCATCATCGACTTGTCGTATGCGGCGGCGAAAAAACTCGGTTACGCTGAAATCGGCACCGCCCGGGTCAAGGTTGAAGGTATCGACCCGCAGGAATGGTGGGCCCAACGCGGCCGTCCGGCACCTTTGATGCTCAACGAGCCGAAAGTGGCGCAAAATGCCGCGCCGACCGTGACGGCGTCCACCGGCACGGTCGAGCAGTGGACGCCACCGCCGCAGCAGCACGCGGCGGCCGTAGTGCCCGTTCAGCTCGACGCAAAAAAAAACGCTTCTGCAACAGCGTCTGGCCAGTTTCTGCAAGTGGGCGCGTTCGCCAACCCGGACGCTGCCGAGCTGCTGAGGTCGAAGCTCAGCTCGATGGTGAGCGCCCCGGTGTTCATCAGCTCGATCGTGCGCAACCAGCAGACACTGCATCGGGTGCGCCTGGGGCCGATCGGTTCTCCGGGTGAAGTCCAGCAAGTGCAGAACAGTGTGCGCCTGGCCAATCTCGGTTCGCCGAGCCTGGTCACCGCCGAGTAATTGATTGAGGCCCGCTTGCGGTTGGAGCGGGCCAGGTTGTTGGCTCCATGAATAACAAAAGCCCGGCAAGGGTTGTGAGTGAGCAACTTAAATACGCGGCGACCCGTTAGAAGGTTGCCTGTTTCAGTTTTGCCTTCGGGCAGTCCCATTAGCGATTTCGAGAGACGGATGAACATCACCACCTTTGCCAAACGCCTTTGCCTGCTAGTCCCGCTGCTTCTCTCCCCAGCCGCGTTCGCGGTGGAGATGATGCCTGCGCCTCCTCAATTGGCCGCCAAATCCTTTGTGCTCATGGATGCCAGCAGCGGCGAGGTCCTGGTAGAGAACAACGGTGACCAGCGCCTGCCACCGGCCAGCCTGACCAAACTGATGACCGCCTACATCGCCACCCTGGAAATCCGTCGTGGCCAGATCGGTGAAAACGATCCGGTGACCGTCAGCGAAAACGCCTGGCGTACCGGCGGTTCGCGGATGTTCATCAAGGTCGGTTCGCAAGTGACCGTCAGCGACCTGCTGCACGGCATCATCATCCAGTCCGGCAACGACGCCAGCGTCGCCCTGGCCGAGCACATCGCCGGCAGCGAAGATGCGTTCGCCGACATGATGAACAAGACCGTGGCCGACCTGGGCATGACCAACAGCCACTTCATGAACCCTACCGGCCTGCCGAACCCTGAGCACTACTCGTCGGCTCACGACATGGCGATCCTGGCGCGGGCGATCATTCATGAAGACCCGGCGCACTACGCCATCTACTCCCAGAAGGAATTCTTCTGGAACGGCATCAAGCAGCCTAACCGCAACCTGCTGCTGTGGCGCGACAAGACCGTCGATGGCCTGAAGACCGGCCACACCGACGAAGCTGGCTACTGCATGGTGTCTTCGGCTGTCCGTGACGGCATGCGCCTGATCGCCGTCGTCTTCGGCACCAGCAGCGAAGTGGCCCGTGCCGCTGAAACCCAGAAGCTGCTGACCTACGGTTTCCGTTTCTTCGAAACCCAGACCTTCTACCAGAAGGGCACCGAACTGGCCCAGGCCCAGGTCTGGAAAGGCACCACCAATCAGGTGAAGGCCGGCCTGGCCCAAGACCTGACCATGACCTTGCCTAAAGGCCAGCTCAAGAAGCTCGCTGCCAGCATGACCATGAACCCGCAACTGACCGCTCCCATCGCCAAGGGCGACGTGATCGGTAAAGTCGAAGTCAAACTGGACGACAAAGTGGTGCACAGCGCCGACCTGATCGCTCTGGACGCGGTCGAGGAAGGTGGTATCTTCCGCCGCATGTGGGATAGCATCCGTCTATTCTTCTACGGCTTGTTCAACTGATTGAAGTGTTGACCTGCATGGCCTCGTTCCCATTCGGAGCGGGGCCATGTGCGTTACCACGGCTTACGAGGCCGTTACCCCATGACAGACTCTGAAGTAAAAGCGCCGAAGATCGAATTCCCCTGCGCGGATTATCCGATCAAGGTCATCGGCGACACCGGCGTGGGTTTCAAGGACCGGATCATTGCGATCCTTGAAAAACATGCCACCGTTGACCACAAGACCCTGGCCGAGCGCCAGAGTACCAACGGCAAGTACACGACGATCCAGTTGCACATCATTGCCACCGGCCAGGAACAGCTCTACGACATCAACAGCGAGCTGCGTGCGACCGGTTTCGTGCACATGGTGTTGTGATGCCGGGCACGCTGGGCTTTCGCGAGCTGGGCACGATGGCTTACGAGCCGGTCTGGCATGCCATGCAACGCTTCACGAACGAACGCGGCACTACCGTCGACGATGAAGTCTGGCTGGTGGAACACCCGCCGGTGTTCACCCAGGGCCAGGCCGGCAAGGCCGAGCACCTGCTGCTGCCGGGGGATATCCCGGTGGTGAAGGTCGACCGGGGCGGGCAGGTGACCTACCATGGTCCTGGCCAATTGGTCGCCTACCTGTTACTGGATGTGCGCAAGCTGGGGTTTGGCGTGCGCGAGCTGGTCACCCGCATGGAGACATGCCTGATCGAGCTGCTGGCCAGCTACGGTGTGACGGCGGCGGCCAAGCCGGATGCGCCGGGTGTCTATGTCGACGGGGCGAAGATCGCCTCCTTGGGATTGCGAATCCGCCATGGCTGTTCGTTTCATGGCCTGGCGCTGAACGTGGACATGGACCTTGCGCCATTTCGACGGATTAATCCCTGTGGCTACGCGGGACTGGCGATGACCCAGTTGAGCGAGCATGCAGGATCGATTGAATTTGCCGAGGTAAGTGCCCGGCTGCGCGCGCAGCTCGTCAAACACCTCGACTATGCTGAGCAGACGACCCTCACGGGCGGAATCGACTGATATGACTACTGATGCAGTGCAAACCATTATCCCGACGCAGGACGTCACCGAGCGTCCGGCCCCACGTGCCAAGGTAGAGGCCGGCGTCAAGCTGCGCGGCGCCGAGAAGGTTGCACGCATCCCGGTCAAGATCATTCCGACCACCGAATTGCCAAAGAAACCTGACTGGATCCGCGTGCGCATCCCGGTGTCCCCGGAAGTCGACCGAATCAAGGCCCTGCTGCGCAAGCACAAGCTGCACAGCGTCTGCGAAGAAGCCTCCTGCCCGAACCTGGGCGAGTGCTTCTCCGGCGGCACTGCCACATTCATGATCATGGGCGACATCTGCACCCGTCGCTGCCCATTCTGTGACGTTGGCCATGGCCGTCCGAAGCCATTGGACACCAACGAGCCGGAAAGCCTGGCCATCGCCATCGCCGACCTGAAGCTCAAGTACGTGGTCATCACCTCGGTGGACCGTGACGACCTGCGGGACGGCGGTGCCCAGCACTTCGCCGACTGCATCCGCGAGATCCGCAAACTGTCGCCGAATGTCCAGCTGGAAACCCTGGTGCCCGATTACCGTGGCCGCATGGACATCGCCCTGGAAATCACCGCCGCCGAGCCACCGGATGTGTTCAACCACAACCTGGAAACCGTACCGCGCCTGTACAAGGCCGCGCGTCCGGGTTCGGATTACCAGTGGTCGTTGACCTTGCTGCAACGCTTCAAGCAGATGATGCCGCACATTCCGACCAAGTCCGGCTTGATGCTGGGCCTGGGTGAGACGGATGAGGAAGTTATCGAGGTCATGAAGCGCATGCGTGAGCATGACATCGATATGTTGACCTTGGGGCAGTACTTGCAGCCTTCGCGTAGTCACCTGCCGGTGCAGCGTTTTGTGCATCCGGATACCTTTGCCTGGTTTGCCGAGGAAGGGTACAAGATGGGCTTCAAGAACGTGGCTTCGGGGCCGTTGGTGCGGTCTTCGTATCATGCGGATGAGCAGGCTAAGTTGGTCAAGGCTGAGCTGCTGGGGGCCTGATTTTTTTGTCGGGTGGTGGTTTTGGGGTGGTGTGAATATCCGTTGCTGCGGTAACGGCTACTTATGGTTCCGCTCTTACAGCGGGTCACTTTTGAAGAGCGCAAAAGTAACCAAAACGCTCTTGCCCCACCACTCGGCACCTCGCTTAGGCTCGGTGTGCCCTCACTCCGGCATTGCTCCGTGGGCCGCCGCGAAGGGCCATCCATGGCCCAGCGCGGCTACCTCGGCATCCATGCCGAGGTGCCCACTGCGCAATGCCTGCGTTCGGCCA
>NZ_FOTH01000049.1:0-29639 GCF_900114515.1 Pseudomonas sp. NFACC46-3 | reverse complement strand
AAGCCCAGGTCGCGGAACACCTGCTTGATGATCTGCGGGATGGTGAGGTTCTGGAAAATCCGGCAATCGGAGGTGCGGGTCAGTAGCCACAACCACGGCCGCAACGTCGCCTGGTAACTGGCGAACTGGCCCTGGTCGACGTTCTGGCTGCAGCGGGCGACGATGCCATGGAAGTAGCGCTCACCACCGCCATCGAGCTGCAGGCTGACGCACATGGGCTTGCCAAGCAGCTGGTTGAGATCGATGGCATTGTCCAGCGAATGCAGCTGCAACTCGTAGTTGAACAGCCGCCCTAATTCTTCACCGCCGCCCATGTCCTTGAGCAACAGCACCTCAGGTCCGAGGGGGCTGGTGACCTTGGCCAGGCGTGAGGCTTGGTTGAATAACATCGGTTATCTCATCGTTGTAATGGCTGCGGTGCTGATTGGAACAACTGTGGGAGCGAGCTTGCTCGCGATGGCGGTATGTCAGTCAACATGGATGTTGAATGTGACTGCGCTATCGCGAGCAAGCTCGCTCCCACAGGGTTTTGCAGTGTTCCTTACCGTCAGGCCGCGTCGCTGAAGTCGTACTGCAATTCGTTATCCACCGCGCTGATCCGCACGCCGGCCAAGGCCTTGCCTTCGAGCATGCGGGTCAGGAACTCGCGGCTCATGTCCGGCAGCAGGCTGTTGGTCAGGATGGTGTCGATCATGCGTCCGCCGCTTTCGGTTTCGGTGCAGCGCGAGACGATCAAATCGATCACCGCGTCGTCGTAGTCGAAGGCGACTTTGTGGGTGCTCTCCACGCGCTTCTTGATGCGGTTGAGTTGCAGGCGGGTGATGGCCTTGAGCATCTCGTCGCTGAGCGGGTAGTACGGGATCGTCACCAGGCGACCCAGCAAGGCCGGCGGGAAAATCTCCAGCAGCGGTTGGCGCAGGGCCTTGGCGATTTCTTCCGGCTCCGGCACGTTCTGCGGGTCTTTGCAGACGTCGGCAATCAGCTCGGTGCCGGCGTTGGTGGTCAGCAGGATCAAGGTGTTCTTGAAGTCGATCACCCGGCCTTCGCCGTCCTCCATCACGCCTTTGTCGAACACCTGGAAGAAGATTTCATGCACGTCGGGGTGGGCTTTTTCCACCTCGTCCAGCAGCACCACGCTGTACGGTTTGCGCCGCACGGCTTCGGTCAACACGCCGCCTTCGCCGTAGCCGATGTAACCCGGTGGCGCACCCTTGAGGGTGGACACGGTGTGGGCTTCCTGGAACTCGCTCATGTTGATGGTGATGACGTTCTGTTCGCCGCCGTACATGGCTTCGGCCAGGGCCAGGGCGGTTTCGGTCTTGCCCACGCCGGAGGTGCCGGCGAGCATGAACACGCCAATCGGCTTGCTCGGGTTGTCGAGGCCGGCGCGGGAGGTCTGGATGCGCTTGGCGATCATCTGCAAGGCATGGTCCTGGCCGATGATGCGTTTTTTCAGGTGCTGGTCGAGGTTGAGCACGGTTTCCAGTTCGTTGCGGGCCATGCGGCCCACCGGGATACCGGTCCAGTCGGCGACCACCGAGGCCACGGCCTGGTAATCCACGGTCGGCAGGATCAGCGGGGTTTCGCCTTGCAGGGCGGTCAGGCGCTGCTGCAGGTCCACCAGTTTCTCGCGCAGGGCGTGGCTTTCGTTGTCGGCAGCTTCGCTGGCGTCTTCGCTGTCCACCACGCCAACGCGTTCGCGCAAGGTGGCGCGGGTGGCGAGCAGTTCGTCCACCAGGGTTTTCTCTTCGGCCCAGCGGCTTTCCAGCTCGGCCAGGCGTTCGCGCTCGGCGCTCAGCAGGCTTTCGGTCTGGGTCTGGCGAGTGCCGATGACCACGCCGATGGCGTGTTCACGGGCGATGATTTGCAGCTCGGTTTCCAGTGCTTCGATGCGCCGGCGGCTGTCGTCCACCTCGGCCGGCACGGCGTGCAGGCTGATGGCGACGCGGGCGCAAGCGGTGTCCAGCAGGCTCACGGATTTGTCCGGCAGCTGGCGCGCGGGAATGTAGCGGTGAGACAGCTTGACCGATGCTTCCAGGGCTTCGTCGAGGATCTGCACCTGGTGGTGTTTTTCCATGGTCGAAGCCACGCCGCGCATCATCAGCAGGGCCTTGTCTTCCGACGGCTCGGCCACTTGCACCACTTGGAAACGGCGGGTCAGGGCCGGGTCTTTCTCGATGTGCTTCTTGTACTCGGCCCAGGTCGTGGCCGCCACGGTACGCAAGGTGCCACGGGCCAACGCCGGCTTGAGCAGGTTGGCTGCGTCGCCCGTGCCGGCGGCGCCACCGGCACCCACCAGGGTGTGGGCTTCGTCGATGAACAGGATGATCGGCTTGGGCGAGGCCTGGACGTCTTCGATGACCTGGCGCAGGCGCTGTTCGAACTCGCCTTTCATGCTCGCGCCGGCCTGCAACAGGCCCACGTCGAGGCTGCGCAGTTCCACGTCCTTGAGGGCCGGCGGTACGTCGCCGGCGACGATGCGCAGGGCAAAGCCTTCGACCACGGCGGTCTTGCCCACGCCGGCTTCACCGGTAAGGATCGGGTTGTTCTGCCGGCGGCGCATGAGGATGTCCACCAGTTGGCGGATCTCTTCGTCACGCCCGACGATCGGGTCGAGCTTGCCGCTGCGGGCCTGCTCGGTGAGGTCGACAGTGAAGCGCTTGAGGGCTTCCTGTTTGCCCATGGCGCTAGGGGCCATGGCGCCGCTGGCTTCGCCCGGCACGGCACCGGCATTGAAACCGTCGCTGGCGGTCAGGGCGTTTTCCGGCGAGTCGCCGACGTATTCGTCAAAGCGCTCGCTCAGGGCCTCGACCTTGACCTTGTCGAACTCCGACGACAAACCCAGCAGCGCGTGGCGCAGGCTCGGGGTCTTGAGGATGCCCAGCACCAGGTAACCGGTGCGCACCTGGCTTTCGCCGAACATCAGGCTGCCGTAGACCCAGCCGCGTTCCACGGCTTCTTCCACGTGGGACGACAGGTCGGTGATCGACGTCGACCCCCGTGGCAGACGGTCGAGGGCTTCGGTGAGGTCACGGGCCAGGCGCGCCGGCTCGATGTTGAACTGGCGGATGATGCGGTGCAGGTCCGAGTCCTGCAGTTGCAGCAACTGGTGAAACCAGTGGGCCAATTCCACATAAGGGTTACCGCGCAACTTGCAGAACACGGTGGCGGCTTCGATGGCTTTGTAGGCCACGCTGTTGAGTTTGCCGAACAACGCGGCGCGACTGATTTCACCCATGCTCATGGCTCCTTGAGGTCTGTGAGGTGTTGGCCTGTTCGGCGTAATGCCGGGCCAGTATTAGATCGTTGGCATCGGTTTCGGGGCGACCCAGCCAGGTATTGAAGCCCAGGCGGAAGCGACCATTGAGTTGCAGTGCCGGGACTTCGGGTTGTGCCAGGACCAGGTTCAGGTCCCAGTCCAATTCATGCCCCAGGTATTCGGCGACCCAGGCCACCAGCTCGTTGAACGGTTGGCTGCCGGGCAGCATGCCCATGTAGTCAACGAGCTTGAGTGGCCCCAGGCGAATGCGGAATTTGTGTTGGCGATCCCACACGAAGCGGCCCAGGCAGAAGTCCACGCCCAATTGATGAGCGCTGACCCCGACGCGGCTGCGTTCGGGCAATTCCAGCCATTGGCCGACGTATTCTTCGATCTCCACCGGCAGGCCGAAGTACTCGCTGAGGATTGCCTTCAAGCCGTCCGGGTAGCGGGTTTGCGCCGACAGGTGGCCGCTGTAGTGCAGCTTCGCCGTGTCGGGGATCAGCCCTTGTTTGAGCAGGCTCGGCATGCCCCGGCCGCTGAGGGCGGCCAGGCGCGCCGACCAATAGTCATCGTCCGGGCGATCGTGGCTGACCGTCGGCCGCGCTTCGGCCCAGGCCCGGTAAAACAGGCTGAGCAAGCGGTGGTGAAACACATCGAGAAAGCGCTTGCTGGTGCTGTCGCCATTGTTGCGCTGGCGTTCGCGCACGTATTCGGTGATGTGCAGCGGCATCGGGCCGTTGGGGCCGCCGAGGCCGAAGAAGAACTGCTCCAGGCGTGCCGGGGTGCCGTCGCTGCCCGGTTGCACCGAGGCCAGGGTCGCCGGGGCGAAGGTGCAGTCGGCCTGCTGGCCGAGGCGCAGCGGGTCATCGGCCAGGCGCAGAGAATGGCCCAGGCGCGGCAGCTCGGGGGATTCGCACTCGATGCGCCGTAGCGCCTGGAAGAAGTCGTATTCCCAGGGCTCCTGGTGCATCGCCTCCAGGGTACTCACAGGGTCGGACGACGTCCGGGCTTGGCTTTCCATCGCATGATCTCGCCGCGTTCGGTGGTACGGATCACCGTCTCGGTAAAACTGTTGATCGACACGTAGCGTGCCAGGAAGCGCTCGAACACGGCGCCGAGCAGGAACACTCCGGTGCCGCGAAACGCGTTTTCATCGAATTCCAGGGTGATCTCCAGACCACGCCCGAACACGATCGGGCCGGGCATCGGCAAGCGCCGGGTGCAAGCCTTGCTGCTGACTTCGCGCAGGCCTTCGATCTGCAATTGCAGCGCCGCATCGTTGCTGTCGCCGTACAGGCGCAGCAGTTCGCGCAGGGCGGCGGCGCCTTGGCCTTGTTCGCTCAACGACAAGTAGTTCAGCGACAACTGGCTGATCAGCCGCCAGGCCTTGGCGTCGTGGGCATGGCTGGCCCGTGGGCGACTGGGACCTGCCACGCAACGCACGGCGCCAACCGGCGCACTGTCGGCGAGGGTGAAGTCGGTCTTGCCGTTGCCCACGCTCATGAACAGCGGCAGGTCGCGGTTGGTGCACAGCGCGGTCACGCCCAGTTGGCGCAGGTCGTGGCGATAAGGCGCTTGCTGGCTGTCCACCAGGCTGACGAAGGTTTCGCTGCCGATGTAGGTCGAGCGTGGGCCGTTGCGCCGCTGGTCGCTGGACAGCACACGGGGTTCGCGCCGCACCGTGTAAAAGGCCTGGTCGCGGCCATAACGGGACGGATCGCGTACGGCGTAGAACGGCAGGAACGGCTGCTCCGGCCCGGTGCCGTGGCCAGTGAGGCCGCTGAGCGAATGCACTTCGAAATCCATCGGCCGGGTACGGTCGGCGATCACGTGGTGTTCGTTGACCCGATCCGACAAGTGAATGCGATCCAGGCGCTTGGGGAACAGGTTGATGGCCGGGGTGCAGAACGGCAGGAACTGCGAAGCGCCGACGCTGCCTTCCAGGCTCGGATCGTGCCGGTCGAACAGCACGATCAGCTCCAGTTCCTGGCCGTCGCAACGCTTGACCGCGCGGCTCAACTGGGTGAAGTCGACAAACAGGAAACGGTGGGGCAGGGCGAAGTATTCCTGCAACAGGCGATAGCCCTGGAAGGCTCGCGGCACCACCGGCAGCGCGGCGTCGGCATCGTCGAAACCGCGCGAGCGCAACGCATCCTGGGGCAGGCGTTCCACCCAGTCGCCGCCGGGCTTGCGGGCGAACACCGCGCAGGCATTGCCCAGCAGTTGTTCGTAGAGGCGGAAAGGCTGTTCGTCGGCACCGCTCAAGTACAGCGGCAGGTTGTCCAGGGCCAGGCTGTTGAACGGCAGTTCGGCGCCGGTGCGCAGTGTGAGGCGCAGGCCGGCCTTGGCTTTCGGCTCGCTGGCGGCCAGGCGTCCGAGCACGGCGGAGGGGTTGCCGAAGTACTCGGCCTGGCTGACCTGCAACGGCCACAACGTCACCGCGTGGGCGGTGCGGTACTCGCAGCAGGTCTGGGTTTCACGCCCCAGGGCGGCACGCAGGACCGTATCGCGCGGCAGCGGGAAGCCACTGCTCAGCGAGCCTTCGTCCGGGTCGGCCTGCAATTGCACCACGGTCATCGACGGTGTCGGCGCCAGGTAATGCGGGTAGGCGATTTCCAGCAGGTTGTGGGTGAAGGTCGGGTACTCGGCGTCGAGCTTGAGCTGCACCCGCGCCGTCAGGTAGGCGAAGCCTTCCAGCAGGCGCTCGACATAGGGGTCGGCGCAGTCCATGCCGGACAAGGTCAGCCGACTGGCGATCTTCGGGTATTCCTTGGCGAACTCCGCCGCGCTCTCGCGCACGTGGTGCAGTTCCTGGTTGTACAGCTCCAGCAGGCGCGGGTTCATGAGCGTCTCCGCTGGTCGGCGTTGACCACGCGCACATGGCCGGTTTCCAGGTCCAGGTCGGTTTGCAGCATCAGGCGCAGTGGCACCGGCTGGGCCCAGAGATCGCCTTCGATTTCGAAACTCAAGGCGTTGTGGTTCATCTCCGCCGTCGCCCGGGCGCGCACGCGCAGGGTGTGGCGCAGGATTCGCGGCTCGAACGTGGCGATGGCCTGGTGGATCAGCGTTTCCAGGGCCGAGACATCGACGTTCGACGCGCTGTTGCCGGCCAGTGCCGGCAGGCCGAAATTCACCACCGAGGTGCCCGCCGGGGTGTGCAACGTGGCATCGGCGCTGAGCAATGAGGTGGTGTTGAGCAGCCACGCCAGGTCACGCAGCACGGAGGCTTTCAATTGGGTCAGGGACAGCACGCGTTTGTCGGCGCTTTCCTTGGGATTGGTCGGATCGTCGTCGGTCAACCGGTCCAATAGGGATGGCTGGAGGCGATCACGGGTGGCGATTTCGGTTACCAAGTGAAAAGGCCCGTGTAATTCTTCTGGTCACCTGTGCCGCCCATGCAGCTGGCGCGGCGAGCGATTATCGAGGGTTCGAGTTGCCCATTGATCAGGCGTATGGCGCGGTACTCGGAGTGACATTGCGGACTGTTCTGAGCCGCGGTCGAGAAATGAAGAACAATGACAATAGGCACCTTGCCAAAGGTCTCGACATGAGATTTGCCTTGTCTGTCTACCGTGAACTGGCAGGGCCATGGCAGGTCGAGTGGCATTAGCGTCTGGTCTGGTTTGCGTAGCGCGCAGCGTTGTTGGTCATCGACCAGTGTCAACTGTTGCCCGCCCATCACGACGACTTGATTCACCGCTGCGGTTGAAGTTGCCGATGAGGCTTGCTGCCCGGCACAGGCTGTCAGGCTCGAAAACAGGCAGCCAATCAATACAGCGCAACGAGCCTTGTTCATAAAAGCTCCCAGAACCAGATCGCCCTGGATCGATAGGCCGGATCGTCATACCCGAGGGTCAGGCCACGGTTCCAGAGGTCGATATGGTCGCCGGTGCGACCGTCCGAAGACTCTCCCAATTGCTGGAAGCAATCCTTGAAGAAAATCAGGCCGGTCTTGTCTTGCAGCTTGCGTCGGTCCGCGGCAGTTCCGCCGAGGATCAACGGGCGGCCCAGGTGATGTTTCCACAACCAGTTCGCCAGCGATTCGGCCCCCCTGGCGTGCTCATGTGCACACTTGGGTTCGGTGTAGGTGGACTTGTTGACCTTGATGGTCAGCTCTGTATTGAGCGTGATGCTCATGCGGATAGCGCACTGGTTTGCCCACGGACCATCACAGGGTTTCGCGTCTGGGTAGGTCACCAGCAGATCGGAATAGGCTTTCCACAGATTGATAAACGAAGGCTTGGCCATGACTCACACCGCGCTGTAAAGGATTGGATTCGAGCAAGCACCAAACACCCCCGGCGCGTGGCACCGGGGGCGTGTTCGATTACACCTTGACGTTCTGACGGATGTTCCAGCCGAACTTGACCGGACCGCCTTCCTTGGTGCCGTCGGCTTTCTGTGGCTGGTAGTCCACCAGCACCTTGGCGAAGTTCAGGGTGACGTTTTCGGTCAGGCGATCATCGCCGCCCGAACCGCCGGTGCTCAGGGACGTAACCAGCACTTCTTCCAGGTTGATGATCATGTACTCGACCTGGCTTTCACCGCCGGCCTTGCGCACGGTCAGCTTGACCTTGTCGATGTGCTTGCCGCTGGCGCAGTGCATCATCAGGTTCGGCGACGCCTTGTCGACGTACTTGGTCAGGGACAGGTCCTGGACGTTGACCTTGCCCGCACCACCGCCGCTGCCCACGTGCATGTTGCCGGACTGGGACATGCCCCAGCTCCAGTTCAGGACATCGATCTCGTCCTTGTGGGCCTTGTCCATGGACTCGCCCTTGATGTCGCCGATCTTGATGAAAATATCAACAGCCATGTTTTCTCCCTGTGTGGTTTCTAACCACATTGTTTGGTTGACGCTGACCTTGCGAAATCTGTGAACTCAATGAAGATCTCTTGTGGACCACTCTGTGGCGAGGGAGCTTGCTCCCGCTTGGGTGCGCAGCACCCACAAGAAGGGCCGCTACGCGACCCAGCGGGAGCAAGCTCCCTCGCCACAAAGGGCCTCCACAGGAAAGCCCATTTCAACGGTTGTTTATGCGCCCTTGGCCGACGGCAGTTTCGATACCAGGCGCAGCGACACGGTCAGCCCTTCGAGCTGGTAGTGCGGACGCAGGTAGAACTTGGAGTTGTAGTACCCCGGGTTGCCTTCGACTTCTTCGACGATCACTTCGGCGGCAGCCAGCGGGTGCTGGGCCTTGGTGGTCTCGGTGGAGTGCGCCGGGTCACCGTCGACGTAGTTGAGGATCCAGTCCTGCAACCAGCGCTGCATCTCGTCCTTCTCTTTGAAGGAACCGATCTTGTCGCGCACGATGCACTTGAGGTAATGGGCGAAACGGCAAGTGGCGAACAGGTACGGCAGGCGCGCCGCCAGGTTGGCGTTGGCGGTGGCGTCCGGGTCGTCGTATTCGGCCGGTTTCTGCAACGACTGAGCGCCGATGAACGCGGCGAAGTCGGTGTTTTTCTTGTGCAGCAGCGGCATGAAACCGTTCTTCGCCAGCTCCGCTTCACGGCGGTCCGAGATGGCGATTTCGGTCGGGCACTTCATGTCCACGCCACCGTCGTCGGTCGGGAACGTGTGGGCTGGCAGGTTTTCCACTTCACCGCCGGACTCCACGCCACGGATGCGCGAGCACCAGCCGAAGTGTTTGAACGAACGGTTGATGTTCACCGCCATCGCGTAAGCGGCGTTGGCCCAGGTGTACTTGGAGCTGTCGGCACCGTCGGTGTTTTCTTCGAAGGCGAAGGCTTCCACCGGGTCGGTCTTGGCGCCGTACGGCAGGCGTGCCAGGAAGCGTGGCATGGTCAGGCCGATGTAGCGCGAGTCTTCCGATTCACGCAGCGAGCGCCAGCCGGCGTATTCCGGGGTGGTGAAGATCTTGGTCAGGTCGCGTGGGTTCGACAGTTCCTGCCACGAGCCCATGCCCATCACGGTCGGCGATGCCGCAGCGATGAACGGGGAGTGCATGGCCGCGCAGACTTTCGACAGTTCGCCCAGCAGCTCGACATCCGGTGGCGACTGGTCGAAGTAGTAGTCGCCTACCAGGCAGCCGTAAGGCTCGCCGCCGAACTGGCCGTATTCTTCTTCGTACATCTTCTTGAAGATCGGGCTCTGGTCCCACGCGGTGCCCTTGAATTTCTTCAGGGTCTTGTGCAGGTCGGTCTTGGAGATGTTGAGCACGCGGATCTTGAGCTGCTCATCGGTCTCGGTGTTGTTGACCAGGTAGTGCAGGCCACGCCAGGCGCTTTCCAGTTGCTGGAAGTCGGGATGGTGGATGACCTGGTTGACCTGGGCGGTGAGCTTGGCGTCGATGGCGGCGATGATCGATTCGATCGACTTGATGGCGTCGTTGGACACCAGGTCGGTCTGCGCCAGGGCCTGTTCGGCCAGGGTACGCACGGCGGTCTCGACGGCTTCGCGGGCGCGCTCGGTCTTGGGTTTGAATTCTTGCAGCAGCAGGGACGCGAACTCGCTGGTTTCTTCGGTTGCGCCCAGGTTCTGCACGCCTTCGCGGGCTGTATTGTCAGTCATGATCATTGGTCCTGTGCTGGCTTCGGCGCGCTCGCCAGGGCCTGCAACAGCGCTGGGTCCTTGATCGCCTTCATGATGATTTCTTCGGCGCCGGTCTTGCCGTCCATGTAGGTCAGCAGGTTGGCCAACTGGGTACGCGCTTCGAGCAATTTGTTCAGCGAATCGACCTTGCGGGCCACGGCCGCCGGGCTGAAGTCGTCCATGCTTTCGAACGTCAGGTCCAGGCTCAGGTTGCCTTCGCCGGTCAGTTCGTTAGGCACATGAAACGCCACGCGCGGCTGCATGGCCTTGAGGCGCGAGTCGAAATTGTCGACGTCGATCTCGAGGAACTTGCGATCAGCCACAGGGGCCAGAGGCTCGGCGGGCTTGCCGGCGAGGTCGGCCATTACCCCCATGACGAAGGGCAACTGGACCTTTTTCTCGGCGCCGTAGAGCTCGACGTCGTACTCGATCTGCACTCGAGGCGCGCGGTTGCGCGCGATGAATTTCTGAGAACTTTGCTTCGCCACGTTGCTGCTCCTGGTCGCTTGAGCGACGGTGTTGGCGTCATCGGGGGTGCCGGTGACGTGACTGCGTGATCCGCTCGCTTTTTATTCGCTGTCTGGGCCGCGCAGGTTTTCAAATTGACTCATGCCGTCGGGAATCAGGTTGCGCACGATGGCCGCGAAGTCGGCGTGCACCAGATTCTTGGCCCGGTTCAACAGCACCGGCAGCGGGCTGGAGGGCTCATGACGGGTGTAGTAAGCGAGAATCCGGTCCAGGCTGCGCAGCACGTCGTCGCGGTTGTTGATGTCGCCGCTGACGGTGCTGGTGCTGTTATTGGTGTTGCGCGGTGAGCTTGTGACATTTGCATGCTCAGTGGGCGCTGGGCTGTTGTCGCTGACGGAATCGGCCTGGGCGCTGTCGCCACTCTGCGGGGCGAACTGGCCGAGAATCTGCAGGGCCATCTTCAACGGTTGCTTCAACGGGCCGAGGTCCACACCTTGGGCGGAACCGACCTGGTCGCTGACCTGCTGTTCGATGGTTTCGGCGGCGCTGCGGGCTTCCTGCAGGGCGGCACGGATGATTTCCAACTGTTCGGGGTCGCTGTCGAGCAAGGCCCCGGCGAGCTGTTCGGCACCGAGGTTCTCATCCGGGAAACTTTGCAGGCCGCTGGCGTTGGCGGCGGCGCGCAGGCTGACGGCGCCGAAGGTCCGCGAGCGGACCAGGATGCTTTCGCGCAGCAAGCGAATGGTGACGTCGGACGTCAGGCCGGCGAGGGCATTGATGCGCACAGTGGGGTCGTTGTCGTCATCGGCGTCCAGGCGCGGATGTAACTCGGCCCAGTATTGCTTGAGCAGTTCGCTGATCAGCGTCAGCACACGGGCCATGCCCGGCAGGCCTTCGAGGGCCAGGGAGCTTTGCAACAGGAAATGGGTGATGCGCAGGTCTTTGCTGCGTTGCAGCAAGTCCAGGCTCTGCTGCTGGATGCTGCGCCATTCAGGAGGCTCGGCAGGCAAGATCGAATCGCCCATGCTGCGCTCGGGCTGGCCCCGGGAGTCGCGTTCCAGGCGCAAGAAATCCGCGTCATATTCCAGATCTTCACCGCACGGCGAAGTCGCGGAAACGGCGGCGAGCAACAAAGGCACATCCACTTGGATCGATCTCCCTATCACCCGCTGAAGAAGTCGGGCAGTTCACACGCAAGTTTCGGATGAAACTCACATGTTCCTTGACGGTAATGGCCTTTTAAATCCTAGGTGATTTTAAAGTGCCATCATCTATATTCAAGAAGTTGTGCATTTTTGGTGTAGTACTTATCGCTTGTCAAGGTAAGCTATTTCACCAGTGTAGCCCCTCTGTAACAGTTGTGATGCGCTTAACAGCCTGCTCGACCCATCGGTCGAAGCGGCAACTGACGTGGGGTTTTTGTCACGCAAGCCGGTTATGATCAGCAATCATGCTGGCAAAAAGCCGTTTCGCGGTGGTTGGCAAGGTTGTTGGTGGGTAGTCGGGGCTTCAATCCTCACTTCACCCGCCCGCGCGCGAAGTATTCAGCAAGGAGGCAAGATGCCGCTGTGTTTGACTATCACTAGTTATCACAAGATTACCCCGGGCCAGTGTTCTGAAAAGTCCATGGATCAGGGGGTGATGGCAATTGGCCGTAATTCCGATAATGACTGGGTATTGCCGGACCCTGAGCGTCTGGTTTCCGGCAAACATTGCGTTATCCAATACAAAGATGGGCGTTATTACTTAACCGATAACAGCACTAATGGTGTGGAATTGGTCAAGGCCGGTGTTCGCCTGCGCAAGGGCAACAGCGAACCCCTGCAAGACGGCGAAGTGATCCGCATCGGTGATTATGAAATCCAGGCGCGCGTCGATTTCAGCCTGCCAGTCACCGACAGCAACCCGTTCGCCGAATCGCCCAGCACTTTCGAGGCCTTGATGGGGCGCCAGGGCGCCGCGGTGCATGCGCCATCGCCGATTCCAGTGGCTGCGCCTGCGCATTTCCAGGGCGGGTCGGCCATGGACACCCTGCCGGACCTGTTCGATTTCTTGAGCCCGAGCAGTGTCCCGCCGGCCACCCAGCCTGACCATGTGCCGGCCGAGCAGCACAACTTCCGCCCGCCGACGCCGATTCCCCGGCCGAGCCCGCCGCCCGTGGTGGCGCCGGTGATACCGCCGTCTGCCTCGATGATTCCGGACGACTGGGACCCCTTTAGCGACAAGCCGGTGGCGGTGGCCCCGCAGCCCGTGGCCCCGCCGCCTGTGCCGCTGCCGCCCGTGGTTGAGCCGGTCGCGACGCCTGCCCCGCAGGCTCCGCTCGCCGACATCTTTGCTGAAATCAGCGCACCGCCGCCGGCCCCCGTGCCTGAAGCGTCGGTCACCCGCGTCGAGCCCCCGGTCGCACCTCCGGTTGCTCCGGCTGTCCCGGCCGAGGCCGCCCAACCCGACTTGCTGCAAGCTTTCCTGCGCGGTGCCGGGCTGGACCAGTTGCGCCTGGACAAGGCCAACGCCGAAGCACAGATGGAAAGCATCGGGCGCAGTTACCGGTTGATGGTCGAAGGCCTGATCGATGTATTGCGCGCCCGCAGCAGCCTCAAGGGTGAGTTCCGCATCCAGCAGACGATGATCCAGCCGGTGGAAAACAACCCGCTGAAATTCGCCCCCAACGTCGATGAGGCCCTGTTGTTGCTGTTGCGCCACGGCAATCAGGCGTTCATGGCCCCGGACGCGGCGGTGCGTGACAGTTTCGATGACTTGCGGGCCCACCAACTGGCGGTAATGGCTGGTGTGGAAGCGGCCATCAAGCATTTGCTGGGGCGCTTTGAGCCGGCGCAACTGGAAGAACGCATGGCCAAGCCCGGTGGGCTCTCGGGTATTTTCAGTGGCTCGCGACAGGCCCAGTACTGGCAGCAGTTCACCGAGCTCTACAGCAACATTTCCCGGGAAGCCCAAGAGGATTTCCAGGACCTGTTCGGTCGCGAGTTCAGCCGCGCCTACGAAGAACACAGTACGCGACAGCGACGCCGCTAAGCGGCGCCGTCCCATAACAAGATTGATCGGCACACAACGGATAGCTCAAACGTCATTGAGGACGCAGGATGATTCCCAGGTTTTTACTCGCAGTTGCCACCGTGCTTCTGCTGACGGCGTGCGCCAAGGATGCGGCCAACCCCCAGCCCGAAGAAGCTGAGGCCGACACCGCCGCCATCGAGCTGCACTTTCACGCCATTGCCGGCCTCAACCCCGGCGCCACCGGCCAGCCGGCCCCGGTCCGGGTGCGCATTTTCGAACTGAAAAATGCCGCGACCTTCGGTCGTGCCGATTATTTCGCCCTCGCCGAACGGGCCCAGGCAACGCTGGGCGCCGACCTGATCGACCAGGACGAGGTGCTGATCCAGCCCGGCCAGCAATTGAGCCTGCAACGCGACCTCGATCCGGCCACGCGGCATATCGGAATACTGGTGGGCTATCGCGAACTGGACCAGTCGCTGTGGCGCACGGTGATGAATGTCCCGGCGCGCGAATACACCGAATACCAGATCAGCCTCGATGTGCGCGCCGTGCGCAGCGCCGTCGTCGTCCCCCCATCCAGCCCTGCCCAATAAGCAATCGGAGCCCCCATGTCCTGGAACAATCGCGTGGTCTGGTCGGAAGGCATGTTCATTGGAACGCAGCACTTCCAACAGCATGACCGTTACCTGGAAAACCTCATCGACGCACGCAGCCGCCCGTTGTCGGCCGGCGCCTGGGGTTTTTCCGAATTGCTGATCGACCAGGGCCTGCTGGCCCAGGGCAAGCTGGCGATCATCTCGGCGCGCGGCCTGTTGCCGGACGGTACGCCCTTCAACATTCCCCAGGATGACCTGGCGCCCACCCCGCTGAACGTCGATGACAACCTGCGCGATGGCCTGGTGTACCTGGCCCTGCCGCTCAAGCGCGCCGGCGCCCGGGACACCGTGGACGAAGGCGAAGACCTCGGCGCTGCGCGTTATGTGAGCCAGGTGTGCGAAGTGCGCGACGACAACGCACCGTTCGAAAACCGCGCACCGGTGGCCCTTGGCTCGCGGGCGCTGCGGCTGCTGACCGAACAGGATGGCATCGGCGACTACGCCGCCATCGGTGTGGTGCGCATCAAGGAAAAACGCGCCGACCGTGCCCTGGTGCTCGACGACACCTACATCCCGCCACTGCTGGATGTCATCGCCTCCAAACCGCTGTCGGCGTTTCGCAGTGAACTGCTGGGCCTGCTGCATCAACGCGGCGAAGCCCTGGCCGGGCGGGTGGTGGCGTCCGGCGCCGGTGGCGCCTCGGAAATTGCCGATTTCATGCTGTTGCAACTGGTCAACCGCGCCCAACCGCTGATCCAGCACCTGAGCCAGTTGAGCCCACTGCATCCCGAGCGTTTCTACAGCGAGCTGGTAAGCCTGGCCGGGGAGTTCTCCACGTTCACCGCGTCCGGGCGACGACCGCAGCAATACCCGCCTTACCAGCACGATGACCTGGCGCTCAGCTACGCGCCCGTGATGCAGGCCCTGCGCGAAGCCCTGTCGATGCTGATCGACAGCAAGGCGACGCCGATTCCGATTGTCGAGAAAGCCTACGGCATCCACGTGGCGATGCTGGCCGACAAGACCCTGCTCGACAGTGCCAGCTTCATCCTGGTGGTGCGCGCCGACGTGCCGGCCGAGACCCTGCGCGGCCGCTTCGGCCAGCAGAGCAAGGTCGGTTCGGTGGAGCACATCCGCGATCTGGTCAACCTGCAACTGCCGGGCATCGGCCTGCTGCCGTTGCCGGTGGCGCCACGGCAGCTGCCGTACCACGCCGGCTCCACTTACTACGAGCTCGACCGCGGCAGCGATCACTGGCAGCAGCTGAGCAACTCTGGCGGCTTCGCATTCCACATCGCCGGCCAGTTCCCAGGGCTGAACCTGGCCTTCTGGGCGATCCGAGGATAAACCGCGATGAGTAACGACGATCGTACCCAATTCATGCCGACGCCCGGTGGCCGTGGTGGAGATCCCTTCCGCCCGGACGCTGGCCGGCCACAGCCGACGCCTGCGCCTGCACCGCTGTCGATGCCAGCCGCGCCGGTGCTCACCGGCAAGGCCGAGGGCCTCAACCCGCTGGAAAGCGCCGCCGGCCCGTTGCTGGCGCTGCTGACGCGCCTGCGCAACACCATTGCTCACCCGGCGCCGGCCAGTTTGCGCGCACAACTGCTGGCTTATCTGCGCCAGTTCGAAGAGCGCGCCGAGGCCGCCGGTGTGGTGCGCAACGATGTGTTGCTGGCCCGCTACGCCTTGTGCACCGCGCTGGACGAAGCGGTGTTGAGCACGCCGTGGGGCGGCACCAGCGATTGGGGCAAGCAAAGCCTGTTGATCACCGTGCACAACGAAGCCTGGGGCGGCGAGAAGGTGTTCCAGTTGCTGGAGCATTGCCTGCAAAGCCCGCGCGAGCGCCTGTATCTGCTGGAGCTTTTGTACCTGTGCATGTGCCTGGGTTTCGAAGGGCGCTACCGGGTGATGAACGACGGCCGCAGTCAACTGGAAGCGTTGCGTGAGCGCACCGCCGCCGTCATCCGCAGTGCCCGTGGCGATTACGAGCGCGAGCTGTCGCCGCACTGGCGCGGTGTCACCGTGGCCCGTGATCGACTGGCGCAATTCATGCCGCCATGGATCGCCGTGGCCATCGGCGCGGCCTTGCTGCTGGCGCTGCTGTTCGGCCTGCGGATGAAACTGGCCTCCGATGCCGAGCCGGTGTTCAAGAACATTCACTTCCTGGGCGAAATCCCGGTACAGACCATCGACCGCCCCGTGGTGCAGCCGAAAGTGGTCGAGCGCCCACGCCTGGCAGGCTTTTTGGCTGATGAAATCCGCGCCAACCGGATTGCCGTGGAAGACGCCGTTGACCGCTCGGTGGTGACCATCCGCGGCGATGAACTGTTCGCCTCGGGCAGCGCCAGCATCAAGGACGACTTCCAGCCGCTGATGCTGCGCATCGCCGATGCGGTGCGCAAGGTCAAGGGCCAGGTCCTGGTTACCGGGCACAGCGACAATCGGCCGATCGCCACCCTCCGGTTCCCGTCCAACTGGGCGTTGTCCGAAGCGCGGGCCCAATCGGTGCTGCAAATTCTTTCGGCCAAGACCGGCCAGCCCGAGCGCTTCAGCGCCGAAGGCCGCAGCGACACCGAGCCGTTGGCATCCAACGCCACCCCAGAGGGGCGTGCGCGCAACCGTCGGGTTGAAATCACAGTATTGGCGGAGGGGGTCGAGTGAAGGCGTTTTTCAGTTTTATGACCCGCTGGGTCATCCCATTGCTGGGGCTGATCGCCCTGAGCCTGATCATCTGGTTCGTTGGCCCGCTGCTCGATTGGCTGGTGCCCGAAGGCCGCCGCTGGGCCTTGATCGTCCTGGTGTTCGCGGTATGGATCGCCTACCGGGTGTTCCGCATCATCCAGGCGCGCCGTCAGGCCGCCGAAGTGATGCGCAGCCTCGCCGCGCAAACCCCACCGGACCCGACCAGCATCGCCACTGCCGAAGAGCTGGAAACCCTGCGCCAGCGCATGGACGAAGCCTTGGCCCTGCTCAAGAAAGCCAAGCTGGGCGGTGACGAACGGCGCAACCTCTATGAACTGCCGTGGTACGTGATCATCGGCCCGCCGGGTTCGGGCAAGACCACCGCGCTGGTCAACTCCGGGCTGCATTTCCCCTTGGCCGCGCAACTGGGCGCCGGTGCGGTACGGGGTGTCGGTGGTACACGCAATTGCGATTGGTGGTTCACCGACCAGGCGGTCCTGCTCGACACCGCCGGGCGCTACACCACCCAGGACAGCGACGCGACCATCGACAAGGCCGCCTGGCTGGGCTTCCTGGGCCTGTTGAAAAAACAACGGGCCCGGCGCCCGATCGACGGCGCGTTCATCGCCATCAGCCTGTCCGACCTGCTGTTGGGCAGCGATGCCGAGCGCGCCGCCCATGCCGCCGCAATCCGCCTGCGGATCCAGGAGCTCTACACCCAACTGGGCGTGCGCTTCCCGATCTACCTGATGCTGACCAAGCTCGACCTCGTGCCCGGGTTCATGGAGTATTTCGACACCCTGAGCAAGGAAGAGCGCGCCCAGGTCTGGGGCATGACCTTCGCCCTGGACGATGGCAAGAGCAGCGACAGCCCACTGGCGCACCTGCAAAGCGAATTCACCGGCCTTGAGCAGCGCCTCAACGACCGCTTGGTGGAACGCCTGCAACAAGAGCGCGACCCGGCGCGGCGCGACCTGATCTACGGCTTCCCGCAGCAGTTCGGCGCCCTGAAGGATTGCCTGCAAAGCTTCCTCGAAGGCGTGTTCAAACCCAACGCCTTCGAAGAGCGCGTGTTGCTGCGTGGCGTGTATTTCACCAGCGGCACCCAGGAAGGCAGCCCGATCGATCGCCTGATCGGCTCCATGGCCCAGAGCATGAACCTGGACCGTCAGCACCTGGCGCGCCAGACCGGCACCGGGCGCAGTTACTTCATCGAAAAACTCTTCACCGCCGTGGCTTTCGCCGAGCGCGGGCTGGTGGGCGTCGACCCGAAAGTCGAGCGTCGGCGCAAGTGGATCGCCCGCGGTGTTCTGGCCTCCACCGTGGTGTTGGTGCTGGTGGTCAGCACGTTGTGGTGGGTCAGCTACCGCGCCAACCAGGCCTACATTGCCCAGGTCGATCAGAAGGTCGCGCCGTTGGGTCAGACCGTGCAGAACCTCAGCCCGGCGCAACGGGATGTGCTCGCGGTGTTGCCATTGCTCAACGCCGTGAAGCATCTGGCCGACGACGCCCCGAGCTGGGCCGAAGGCTTGGGCCTGTACCAGGGCGACATGCTCGAAGCCGAGTCCGGCAGCGTCTACCGCAAGCTGCTGATCGCGGTGTTCGCGCCACGTCTGCTGACGCGCATCGAAGAGCAGCTGCACAGCGGCGGCAATTCGGATTTCCTCTACGAAGGCTTGAAGGCCTACCTGATGCTCGCCGACACCGAGCATTACGACGCTGACTTCATCAAGGCCTGGATCGCCCTGGATTGGGACCGCAGCCTGCCGCGTGATTTGCCGGCCGAGCAGCGCCAGGCCCTGACCGCGCATTTGCAGGCACTGTTCGAACGGCGTCCGCCCCTCGCGCGCCTGGACCAGCGCCTGGTCGAAGACCTGCGTCGCCAGTTGCAGCAATTGCCGGTGGCCCAGCGGGTCTATGACCGGATCAAGCGCCAGAAACTGCCCGAAGGCATCCCGGACTTCCGCATCAACGAAGCCGCCGGGCGTGACGCGGCGCTGGTGTTCAGCCGCAAGAGCGGCAAGCCATTGGGCGAGCCGCTGAGTGGGTTCTTCACCGTCAAGGGCTACCGCCAAGGCTTCTTGCTCACCAGCCTGAGCCAGACCGGCACCCTGGCTGAAGAACAATGGGTGCTGGGCCATGAACAGGCCGATCAGCAGAACGTCGCCAGCCTGGCCGCCGATGTACGTCGCCTGTACTTCCAGGATTACCTGCGCCAATGGGACGCCTTGCTGGCCGACATCGACTTTGTGCCGATCACCAGCGTGGCCCAGGCCGCCGATGTGCTGCGGGTGATTTCCGGTCCGACCTCGCCGTTGAAAAAGCTGTTGGTGGCGGTGGCGAAGGAAACCGACCTGCAACAGGATGAACGCCTGCTGGCCGCCCAAGGTGCGCCGGTAGAAGGCGGCGTGGACAAACTCAAGGAGCGCCTGGGCAGCTTGCTCGGCCAGGAGCAGGCGACGCAAAACGCACCGGCGCAAAGCGATGACCCGATCACCGCGCACTTTGCCGAGCTCAACAGCATCGTCAGCAAAAGCGAAGGCGAGCCGGCGGCCATCGATGGCTTGCTGGCCGACATGAACGCTTTGTACGTGCAGGTCAGTGCCATGGTCGGTGCCAGCGGCGACGCCTTGCTTGGCGAAGCCAAGAACCAGGCCACGGCCGCCGCTACGCGCGTCAGCCTCAACGCCGAACGCCAGCCGCCGCTGGTGCAGGGCCTGGTCAAGTCGGTGGTCAACTCCACCACCAACAGCATGATGGGCGGGGTGCGCAACCAACTGAACGCCGCCTGGACCAGCGAAGTGGTGAACATCTATCGCCAGTCCCTGGCCGGGCGCTATCCGATGTCGCCAGGCAGTGCGCGGGACGCGACCCTGGATGATTTCGGCCAGTTCTTCGGCGTCGGCGGGGTGATGGACAACTACTTCCGCAAGTACCTGCAACCCTACGTCGACACTTCGACTCCGACCTGGCGCTGGCAGCCGGGCGCGGCGCAGAAGCTCGGCATCGCCCCTGGCGTGCTGCAGACCTTCCAACGCGCGGCGACCATCCGCGATGCGTTCTTCCGTTCCGGTGGCACGCAGCCGATGGTGCGTTTCGAGCTCAAACCGGTGGCGATGGACTCGACCATCACCCAGTTCCTGCTCGACCTCGACGGCCAACAGTTGAGCTACGACCACGGCCCAAGCCGCCCGACCGCCATGCAGTGGCCGAACCCGGGGAGTATCGGTGTGGTGCGGATCTCGATCATGCCGCCGTCGTCCAATGGTCGCTCCGGCATCACCCTGGACGGGCCGTGGGCCTGGTTCCGACTGCTGGAACAATCGGACCTGACCGCCGGCAACTCGCCGGACCGCTTCAACCTGCGGCTGCGGGTCGATGGTGCCAGCGCTTCTTACGAGCTGCGGGCCAACAGCGCCTTCAATCCATTCAAGAGCCGGGTGCTCAGCGGCTTCAGCCTGCCGGAGCGGCTATGAGCACACCGGGCTTCTATGGAAAGTTGGCCAGCCGCGGGGATTTCGTCAGCCGTGGCTTGCCCCAGAGTTTTATCGGCCCGTGGGATTCGTGGTTGGCGGCAGGTTTACTTGCCAGCCAGACCAGCCTCGGCGAGCGCTGGCTGGATGCTTATCTGGTCAGCCCGCTGTGGCGCTTCATGGTCGCGCCGGGCGTGTGTGGTCCGGAGGCCGCGGTTGGGGTGGTGATGCCGAGCATCGACCGGGTCGGCCGTTATTTCCCGCTGACCGTCGCGGTGCTGCTGGAGCCCGACGCGGACCCGGCGTCCGTGGTGGGCGGTGCGGACGAGTGGTTCGAGCGGGTCGAGAACCTGTTGCTGAGCACGTTGAGCGTGGAGGCCAGTTTCGAGGCGTTCAACGAACAGCTGGAAACCCTCGGTAGCCCGATGCACCTGCCGCGCACGCCGAGCAGCCGTTTCGCCAGCCTGCATCGCTTCGACGCCACCGACCCGCAGCGGCGCATGAGCGCCCTGGCCGAGGCGGCCTGCGAAGGCGCGAGCCTGTGGTGGGGCCAGGGATCGGAACGCATTGCCCCGGGTTTGATGCGCTGCCAGGGATTGCCGGCGGCGGCTGATTTTGCGCAATTTTTGCTTGGCCAAGAAGGTGTTGTGTAGATGCGTCCAAGTGCCGGAAAAGCAATCAAGTCTGCAAGCAAGAGCCATGTCGGGATGGTCCGCCAGGTCAACGAAGACGCCTGCCTGGACCTGCCGGAAAACGGCCTCTGGGTGGTGGCCGACGGCATGGGCGGGCACGCGGCGGGCGACTACGTCAGCAGCCTGATCGTCGACAGCCTGCGCGGCATTGCCGTCGGGCGTTCGCTGGACGAATACGTCGCGGCGCTGCAAAGCGACCTGCTGCGGGTCAACGCCGCCGTGCGGGAAGAAACCGCCAACCGTGGCGTGACGATGATGGGCAGCACCGTGGTGGTGTTGGTCGCCCGCGACCTGCGCGGCATGTGCCTGTGGGCCGGTGACAGTCGTTTGTACCGCTTGCGCGACGGTGTGCTCGAAGGCATCTCCCGAGACCACAGCTACGTCCAGGATCTGCAGGACAGCGGCCTGCTCAGCGAAGCCGAGGCGCGGGTGCACCCGCGGGCCAACATCGTTACCCGGGCCATTGGCGTCGAGGCGCAACTGAACCTGGCGCTGACCGAGCTGCTGCTGGTGCCTGGCGACAGCTACCTGTTGTGCAGCGACGGGCTGACCAAGACCGTTGAAGACGATGAGATCCGCGAAGTATTGAGCCACGACGAGCCCGGCGAAATCGTCAGCAGCCTGGTGTCCCTGGGCCTGATGCGCGGCGCGCCGGACAACATCACCGTGGTGGTCGTGAAGGTGCCGTCATGAGCTTGACCCTGAACATTGTCATCCCCGGCTACGACATCGAAGGGCCGATCGGTGAAGGCGCGATGGCCAGCGTGTACCTGGCGACCCAGCGTTCGCTGGAACGCAAGGTGGCGTTGAAAGTGATGGCCGCCGCGCTGGCCGCCGACCCGACCTTCTGCGAGCGTTTCCTGCGCGAAGGCAAGACCCTGGCGCGCCTGTCGCACCCGCACACCGTCACCATCCATGACATCGGCAACGTCGGTGAGCTGTATTACATGGCGATGGAGTACCTGCCCAACGGCACGCTCAAGGAACGCATCGCCGCGGGCCTGACGCCGGAGCAGGGCCTGACCTACATCCGCCAGATCGCCTCGGCCCTGGGCTATGCCCACGGCTTGGGCCTGGTGCACCGTGACGTCAAGCCGGCCAACATCCTGTTCCGTGCCGATGGCACGGCGGTGCTCTCGGACTTCGGTATCGCCAAGTCCCTGGACGACCGCACCCAGTTCACCCAGGCCGGCTTTGCGGTCGGCACGCCCAGCTACATGAGCCCGGAACAGGCCCGTGGACAGGACATCGATGGCCGCGCTGACTTGTACGCCCTGGGCGTGGTGCTCTACGAAATCCTCGTCGGCAAACTGCCGTATACCGGCAACGATGCACTGTCCACGGCCCTGGCGCACCTGACCGAACCGTTGCCGGAACTGCCGGTGCACCACGGCCGTTACCAGGACGTGCTGCGCAAGCTGCTGGCGAAGGATCCGGCGGAGCGTTTCCCGGATGCGGCGGCGTTGCTGCGGGCGCTGGATAACCTGCCAGACGAGTCGGCGCAAGCGACGTTGATTCGGCCGTTGTCGTTGCAACTGCCGGAGACGCCGAAACCGGTGGACGACTTGGCGGGTTTGACACCCATGTCCATCGACATTCCCAGCGGCCCGGCTTATTCACCACCGCCGCCACAATCGCAGCCCAAGCCCGTTGCGCCGCCGATAAAACCGACGGTTCAATCCTCGGTGTCGGAGCAACGCAAGGGCCCGGTGTTCGCCCTGGCCGCCGTTGCGGTCGCCGTGGCGCTGGCGCTGGGTGGCGCGGGTTATTGGTGGTTGTCCGGTGATGATGGCAAAGCAGTGAAGACGCCAGTGGCCACGACCACCTCGGTCAAGCCACCGGAAGCGAAACCGCCGAAAGCCCCGGAAGTACCAGCGGTCAAACCACCCGTTGTCCCCGCGGCTCAGCCACCCGTGGCGACCGAGGCCGATGGCGGCCAGCGTCCGCTGTTGATGGCGGGCAAGAAAACCCTGTTCCAGCGCGTGCTCAGCAAACCGGGGGCGAAGCTCGCCGACGCGCCGGGCGCGGCACCGGGCAAGGCACTGCCGGCGTTTTCCGTGCTGTACGTCTATCAGCGCAAGGACGTCGACGGCAGTGCGTGGGTGCGGGTCGGCGCCGCCACTGACGGGCGCAGCGACGGCTGGTTGCCCGCCGCCCAGGTCAGCGACTGGAAGCAGAGCCTGGTGCTCAAGTTCACCGAACGTTCTGGCCGTGCGCCCGTGATGTTCCTGCGTCAGCCAGGCGACGTGGAAAAGCTCCTGGCTAACCCATCGGCGGCCAAGAACGTGTTGCTCAAGGCCCAGCAGAGCCCGCAGGACGACCAGCAAGTACTGGCCCTGGAGCCGGCTGCCAGCGCCGTGCCGCAGAGCCAGTTCTACTTGTTGCCGATCTTCGATTCCCGCGAGAGCCTCGATGAGAACGGCCAGCCGGTGCAGTTGCTGAATGTGGCGTCGATCGATCCGGGCAACACCCCCAAGGCGTCGAGCAACACGCCGATCACCACCGCCAACGCCGACGCGTTCCGCACCGCCGTGGTGCTGGTGGTGGACACCACCGTGTCGATGCAGCCTTACATCGACCAGGTGCGCGACGTGGTCCACGAGCTGCAAACCCGCATTGCCGAGCGTGGCGAGTTGGACAGCGTCAGCTTCGGCATGGTGGGGTTCCGCAGCAGCATCAAGAAAACCCCGGGCCTGGAATACGTCGCCAAGACCTTGATCACCCTGGAGCAGGGCCGCGACCCGCAACGCTTCATGGAGCTGGCGCGCCAGGTCAAGGCATCGACGGTGTCGAGCCATTCGTTCAACGAAGATGCGTTTGCCGGGGTCATGGAAGCCGTCGAAGGCATGGACTGGTCCGGTTATGGCGGGCGTTTGATCCTGTTGGTCACCGACGCCGGGGCCCTGCGCAAGAACGATCCATTTGCCGCCACGCAAATGAACGAGGCCGAAGTGCGCCAGGCCGCGCTGGGCAAGCAGATCAAGATCTACGCCTTGCACCTGCTCAGCGACGCCGGCAAGAAAACCCACGCCGGCGCCCAGAGCCAGTACCGCACCCTGACCGCCGACGCCAACCCGCAGATCGGCGACCTGTACATTCCGGTGCCGGGCGCCGATGTGCGCAAGTTCGGCGAGCGCGTCGACGAAATCGGTTCGGTGTTCGCCGACCTGGTGCACCAGGTGCGTAGCAACAAACCGCAAGCCGTGCCGCTGTTGAGCGCCGCGCCGAGCCTGGCGGATAAATCGGCGGCGGTCGGCTACGCGATGCACATGGACTTTTTGGGGCGTAAATCCGCCAGCCAGGCGCCGCAACTGGTCAGCGCCTGGACCGCCGACCGCGACCTGACCAACCCGGCGCTGCCGGCGTTCCAGGTGTGCGTGATGCTGACCAAGCTGCAACTCAACGACTTGCAGCAGTCGCTGAAGCTGATCGTCGACGCGGCCCGCAAGACCCAGAGTTCGCCCAAGGATTTCTTCCAGGAAATCGCCAGCGCCAGCGCCTACATGAGCCGCGACCCGTCGGCCCTGCGCAAGGGCGGCAACCTGGCCGACGGCGGGATTCTGGGCGAGTACCTGGAAGGGCTGCCGTACCGCAGCAAGTCGCTGAACATGACCCAAGACTTGTGGTTGTCGTTGAGCGTGGCCGAGCAGGAAGATTTCATCGACGAGCTGGATTCGAAAATCCGCCTCTACGAAACCTTCCACAACGACCTGGCGAACTGGGTGCGCTTCGGCGACGCCGAGCCGGGTGATGCCTTGTACCGCGTTCCGTTGTCGACGCTGCCGTGATGCTGACCCTCAACGCAGTGCACAAAAGCCGGGGCACCGGCAGCCAGCGCTACAGCCTGGTGATTCCACGGCTGCACTTGCACGGCGGTGAACAAGTGGCGGTGGTCGGCCCCAGCGGCTGCGGCAAAAGCACCTTGCTCGACTTGCTCGCGCTGGTGCTGGCGCCGGATCAGGCCGGGCGCTTCGACTTCACGCCCGCCAACACACCGCTGGACATCGCCAAATTGTGGCGTGGGTCGCAACAAGGCACCTTGGCCGAGCTGCGCAGTCGTCACCTGGGTTATGTTCTGCAAACCGGCGGCCTGTTGGGCTTCCTGGACGTGCGCGGCAACATCGAGTTGTCGCGAAAACTGTTGGGCTTGAAGGATGACGGCAGCGTGACGCGCCTGGCTGGGCAGTTGGATATTGCCGATCAACTGGACAAAAAACCGGCGGACTTGTCCGTCGGCCAGCGCCAGCGGGTCAGTTGCGCCCGCGCCCTGGCCCATGGCCCGCGCCTGCTGCTGGCGGATGAACCGACCGCCGCCCTCGACCCGCTGAACGCCGAGCGCGTCATGCAGTTGCTGGTGGCCCAGGCCCGCGAACATGGCGTGTGCTGTGTCGTCGCCACCCACGACGAGGCGCTGGCCCGTGCCAGCGGTTTGCAGGTGCGGCGCATCAGTTGCCGTCGCGATGTCGACGGCGGTGTCACCGCCACCCTCGGGGAGGCTTGCTGATGCGTGGCGCGCTGGTGGCCTCCCTGGCCTGGCAGGATTACCGCAACGATGCTTGGCTGTCGGCCTGCTCGGTGTTGGCGCTGGTGGCGGTGGTGGCGCCGTTGCTGGTGTTGTTCGGCCTGAAGTTCGGCTTGGTCAGCAGCCTCACCGAACGCCTGCAGAACGATCCGGCCACGCGGGAAATCATCCCCTTGGGCGGCGGTCGCTTCAGTGCCGAGTTCGTCGAGCAATTGAGCCAGCGCAGCGACGTGGCTTTTGCCTTGCCGCGCACTCGGCAGATCGCCGCCACGGCGGACTTGAGCGGCGATGCTTCGGTCGTCACGGTCGAGATGATTCCCACCGCGGCCAACGATCCCTTGTTCGAGCATTTGCCGGTGCCGCAAGGCCTGGATCAAGTGGTGCTCAGCCAGACCGCCGCCGAAAAGCTCGGCGCCAAGGCCGGCGATTGGGTGCAGGCCAGTTTCGGTCGGCAGGTGGCCGGTCGCAGCGAGGCGCAGCGCACTCGCGTGCAGGTATTGCACGTGCTGCCCCTGCAAGCCTTCGCCCGCGACGGTCTGTTTGCACCCCTGGCCTTGCTGGAGGCCGCCGAGGATTACCGCGATGGCCGCGCCGTGCCCGCGTTCGGCTGGCCGGGCGATGCGGTGAGTGTGGCCGGGCAACGGCTCTACCCGGCGTTTCGTTTGTATGCCCGCAGCCTCGGCGACGTCGAGCCGCTGCGTCAGTATTTCGCCGGGCAGAACCTATTGGTCTCGACCCAGGCCCAGACCATCGCACAAGTGCAATCGCTGAGCCGCAATCTGTCGATCGTGTTCTGGATCATCGCCGGGTTGGCCTTGGCCGGCGCGTTCGCGGCGATCTTTGCTGGTGCCCTGGCGGCGGTCGAGCGCAAGCGCCGGGAACTGTCGGTGTTGCGCCTGCTGGGGGTGTCCACGGCGGCGCTGTTGCTGTTCGTGGTGTTGCAGGCGCTCTACAGCGCCACCTTTGCGGCCCTGCTGAGTGCCGGCTTGTATGGCCTGGCGCAGTCGGGCCTGAATTATTTATTTGCACAGATGCCCGGCGAATACGCCAGTCATCTGTTGGTGCGTCACTACACCTTGGCCCTGGTGGCCGTGCTCGGCGTCAGCGCTGTCGCGGCGGCTTGTGGTGGCTGGCGGGTGGCGCGCATCCAGGCGTGTGAAGGAATTCGTGATGTATAAGTTATTGGGCGCCGCCGTGGCGTTGAGCCTGGCCAGTTTGGCCTGGGCCGATGAAGGCACCGACAAGTTGGACAACCCCAAGCCGTTGCCCGATGACGTCAGCCTGCCGCTGCCGTGCGAAGGGCAGATGGTGTTTCGTTACGTCTACATTCTCGCCCAGGGCACCCTGGACGACCGCGAGATCAGCCTCGGTTACCCGTTCAGCGAAGGCGAGGCGGGTTATCAGCAGTCGTTCATTTCCGGCTACCGGCGCGACTTCATCAACGGTCAGTTCACCCTCAAGGACCTGCCCAAGGACTGGAACACCACCATCACGCCGTTGATGCCCAAGACCGACGCCAAGACGCCGCTCAAACCGATGCTGTACTTCATCGGCAAGTACGAGGTCACCGCGCGCCAGTACGCCCAGGTCATGGCCCAGGCGCAATCGCTGGCCAGCGGCGAACCGGCGCCGGCCTGCGAAACCTTGCAAGCCGATTTGCCCCAAGGCGTGGCCGGGCGTTTGCCCAAGGTGAAACTGTCGAAATTCGAGGCCGAGCGTTTCTCGGCGGTGTACAGCGCCTGGCTGATGAAGTACCACAAGGACCTGCTGCCGGTGAGCGGTCGCGGCACTTCTGCCGAAGATGGCGGGCTGGGTTTCGTGCGCTTGCCAACGGAAGTCGAGTGGGAATTCGCCGCCCGTGGCGGGCAAGCCGTGAGTCGTCAGGACTTGGAAGGGCGCCTGTTTCCGCGGCGCCTGGAAGGCAGTGAAAGCGACGGGCCGCTGGCCGATTGGGCGGTGTTCAATCAGGTCGCCGGTGGCACTGGCCAGGCAGCGCGGCTGATGCCCATCGGCACCAAGCTGCCGAATCCGATTGGCCTGTTCGACGTGGTCGGCAACGCCGCCGAGATGGTCCAGGAATCCTTCCAATTGGTGCACGCCGGTCGCCGCCAGGGCGCCTATGGCGGCTTCGTGGTCAAGGGCGGCAACTACCTGGAAGGCGAGGGCACGCTGTTCACCGGTATGCGCCGCGAGTACCCGTTGTTCGCCGCCGACGGCACTGAGCAAAGCAACGAAACCACCGGTTTTCGCGTGGCCGTCGGGGCGTTGTCGGCGCCGCGTTCGCGCTACAAGGAACTGTTCGCCCAATGGCAGAAAGAAGGCCGCCTCGCGTCGCTGACCGATGCCATCGACGACGCCGATGACCCGACCAAGCGCCTGGACAGCATCATCGCCGCCAGTGTCGACCCGCGCCTGCAAGCCGAACTGGGCCTGGTCAACGAAGAACTCAAGCGCAACGTCTCGCTCATCGCCCAGCAGCGCGAGGAAGCGGCGGGCAACCTGATCCAGTCGTCAGCCTTGGTGGCCGAGACCGTCAACAACTACAACATTCGCCTGACCAATCTGCAGAACAGCCGGCAAGCCGCCCTGGACGCCAAGGACGAGGCCAGCGCCCAGCTGTTTGCCACAGCCATCGACAATGGCCGCAGCGCCTTGGACGGCGCGGTGGCGATTTACATCGACAACCTGGCCACCGGCACGCGTTACACCGATGCGGTGATCCAGGCGCAGTTCCAGCGCATCAAGGAAGAATTGGAGCGCAAGCCGGTCCTAGGCAAGAGCCTGGTGGCGCGTGCAACGTTATTCGTTCGTCATGTCGGGGATTATCGTCAGCAAAAACGAGCCGACCCGGCGGCGATATTGAAGGAATTGCTCGCATCGAACGCTCAGCGGTCTTGAGTGTTCGTTGTCAGCGAGCTTGGAAGGGACTCAGGCGGCAATGGGGCTGCGCTGAGCTGGTCAAAACTTAAACGAGAACACCACTATGCTTTTCTCCCGTAAACCTTTTGCTTCGGTTTCCAAGCGTCACTTGCTGATGGTCGCTGTCGGCTTCAGCACCGTACTGACCGGCTGCGCCACGTCGCCGACTTCCAAAGTCGCCTCGAGCACCAAGGTCGAGTACTACCCGAACTGCTACGAGCCGGTGCAGCACCTGCGCTCCACTGAGGGCAGCATGACCAAGTCGGTGGTTACCGGCGCGGCCGTTGGTGCAGTGGGTGGTGCGCTGCTGGGCGCCCTGACCGCCGACAAGGAAGACCGTGGTCGCAACGCGGCCATCGGTGCTGCTGGCGGCGCCCTGGCCGGTGGTGCAGCCGGTTACTACACCGAGCGCCAGAAGCAGATCGCCGATGACAACCAGCGCATCGCCTCCTACGCCGCTGATGTCAATAAAAGCGTCTCCGACATCGACCGCAGCACCGCCTACGCGAAGACTTCGCAGCAGTGCTACCAGAATGCGTTCAGCAAGCTGGTGGCTGACCGCAAGGCCAAGACCGTCAACGACACCGAAGGCCGTAAGCGCCTGGCGGAAATCGTTTCCGGCCTGAAAGAGTCGAACGACCTGATCGTTGCGGTCAATGGCAAAGCTTCCGAAGACCTGAACAACTACACCCAGGCCTATGAGAAAGACTTGCAGCAGGTGGGTGTGCAGCGTACTGACGTGGTGACTGTGGCCACCGCCGATACCACGCCGGTCGTGGCTCAGACCACCAGCAAGACCAAGAAGATTGTGAAGCCGGCGAAAAAACCACCGGTGTTGCCAACCGTGCCGAAAGAAGCGGTGACCACCGAGAAAACCCTGCAGACCGCCAAGGCCAAGCAGGATGAGAGCAAGCAGGTCGCCAGCGCGGGTACCACTCAGGTCAATAGCATGTGCAAGAACCCGGACCTGGGTGACTGGGCACCGGTTCCTTGCCCGAATGTTTGATTGAGGTTGTTTTGTGGGGGGGTACATATCCGTTGCTGCGGTAACGGCTGCTTAGGGTTCCGCTCTTACAGCGGGTCACTTTCGAAAAGCGCGAAAGTAACCAAAGCGCTTGTGCCCCACCACTCGGTGCCTCGCTAGGGCTCGGCATGCCCGAACGTAGGCATTGCTCCGTGGGCCGCCGCGAAGGGCCATCCATGGCCCAGCGCGGCTATCCCGGCATCCATGCCGGGATGCCCACTGCGCAATACCTACGTTCGGCCATCGTGGTTAACGGGGCGCCGAGATCAACGTCCACCGCGAGGCGGCCTGATAGCCGGCCTGGCTCTCTCTGTCGTACTCCGATCCAATTGTGGGAGCGAGCTTGCTCGCGATGGCGTCGGTTCAGCTTGCATCAATGCCAGCGCTACCCCTTGGCGTCAGGCGCCGCCATCCCCTTGTTTTCCAGATC
>NZ_FOTH01000052.1:0-23623 GCF_900114515.1 Pseudomonas sp. NFACC46-3 | reverse complement strand
GATTGAGTGAGCTTGAGAGGGGGCTGCTGCGCAGCCCAGCGGGAGCAAGCTCCCTCGCCACAAAAGCCCAAAAACTCAAAAGCCCAAAAGCTCAAAAGCCCAAAAGCCCAAAAGCCCAAAAGCTCAAAAGCTCAAAAGCTCAAAAAGGCCTGTGTTCAAGCTACAAAAAAGGCGACACCCGCCAAGGTGTCGCCTTTTTCATTGCCGCCGGTTGGGCTTAATCCGGCAGCTTGTAGGCAATCACATAATCACCCTGCTTGGTCCCCAGGGAGCCATGACCACCCGCAACGACCAGCACATATTGCTTGCCGTCCTTGCCAGTGTAGGTCATCGGCGTGGTCTGGGCCCCCGCTGGCAGGCGACCTTCCCACAGTTGCTTGCCGTTTTTCACGTCATAGGCACGCAGGTACTGGTCGAGGGTGCCGCTGAGGAACGCCAGGCCGCTGGCAGTGGTGAAGGTGCCGCCCAGGCTCGGTACGCCCATGCTCAGCGGGATCGGTACCGGCGAGCTGTCACGCACGGTGCCGTTCTTGTGTTTCCACAAGGTCTTGTTGTTGGTCAGGTCCACCGCCGCCACATAACCCCAGGCCGGCGCCTGGCAAGGCAGGCCCATCGGCGAGAGCAGCGCTTCGAGGATCACCCCATACGGCGCGCCTTTGTTCGGCTGTACGCCTTCGGTTTCGCTCTTGCGCCCCGGACCGCCAGCCACTTCGGCTGCCGGCACCAATTTGGACTTGAACGCCATGTAGCTCGGGTTGACGAAGGCGATCTGGCGCACCGGGTCCACCGAAATACCGCCCCAGTCGAACACACCAAAGTTACCCGGGTAAACGATTGAGCCTTGCAGCGACGGCGGCGTGAACATGCCCTCATAACGCAGCGACTTGAAGTCGATCCGGCAGAGCATCTGGTCGAACGGGGTCACGCCCCACATGTCGCGTTCCTTGAGGACCGGCGGCACGAAGTTCAGGTCGGACATCGGTTGGGTCGGCGAGGTGTGGTCACCTTCCACCGCGCCTTGGGGCACCGGGATTTCCTTGATCGGGATGATCGGCTGGCCATTGCTGCGGTCCAGCACGTAGATGCTGCCCTGCTTGGTCGACGCCAATACAGCGGGTTTCACACCATCGGCGGTCTTCATGTCCATCAGGGTCGGTTGACCGCCGACGTCCATGTCCCATAGGTCGTGGTGGGTGAACTGGAAGTACCAGCGCACCTTGCCGGTGGCGATGTCCAGGGCGGTCAGTCCAGCTGAATATTTTTCCGATTCCGGCGTACGGAAACCACCAAACTGGTCGGGGGTCTGGTTGCCCATCGGCAGGTAGAGCATGCCGAGTTTTTCATCGACGCTGAACATGGACCACATGTTCGGCGAATTGCGGGTGTAGGTCTTGCCCTCGGCAATCGGCGCGGTGTCGTCCGGGTTGCCGCTGTCCCAGTTCCACACCAGCTTGCCGGTGTGCACGTCGTAGGCACGGATCACACCGCTTGGCTCGTCGGTGGAGACGTTATCGGTGACGTGGCCGCCGATCACCACCAGGTTCTGGGTGACCGCCGGTGGCGACGTGGAGTAGTAACCGCCGGCCGTGAAACCGCCGATGTTGGCAGTCAGGTCAACCTGGCCCTTGTCGCCGAAGTCTTCGCACATCTTGCCGGTGTCGGCGTTGAGGGCGATGAGGCGGGTGTCGGCGGTCGGCAGGAAGATCCGCCGCGGGCAGACGGTGCTGACGGGCGTGGTGCTGGCGGCGCCGGTCGGGCTCTGCTCGGCAGAGGCGTACGCGGCGTCATCGTGATAGGTCACGCCACGGCAGGTCATGTGGGCCCAACCCTTGAAGTTCTCCGCTTTTTGCGTGGAAAGCTTCGGATCGAAACGCCAGATTTCCTTGCCGGTTTCAGGTTCCAGGGCAATCACCTGGCTGTGGGGCGTGCACACATAAAGCATGCCGTTGACCTTCAGCGGGGTGTTTTCAGCGGTGGTCTCGCCAGGGTCGTTCGGCCCTGGCAGGTCGCCGGTACGATAGGTCCAGGCCGGCACCAGTTTGCTGACGTTCTCGGGGGTGATCTGCGCCAGCGGCGAATAGCGATCGCCATGGGCACTGCGCCCGTAGGAGTTCCAGTCGCCGTCCGGCATGGCCGGTGCGGTGTTGGCCATACCCGGCACGCTGTCACGATCCAGTTGGCCCTTGATCTCACCTGGGTTGGTGAACTGGCTGGCGAGGGCGGCGACACCGGCGATGACCACGGCGGCGCCCAATGCGCGGGTTCCGGTGGCCGAGGCATCGGCGGTCAACAGCGGGCGGCGGAACCACGGCAGCAACATGACGATGCCCAGGGCAAACAACAGCGCCAGGCGCGGCACCAGTTGCCACCAATCCAGGCCCACTTCCCACAACGCCCACACGGTGCTGGCGAACAGCACCAGCGCGTACAGGCCCAGGGCCGCGCGGCGGGCCATGATCAGCAGCACGCCAGTCAACGCCAGGCCGATACCGGCCAGCAGGTAATACCACGAGCCGCCAAGCGTGCTCAGCTTGACTCCCCCGGCCAACAGGGCCAGGCCCATCAATAGAAGCAGAATGCCGAGCAAACTCGGTAGCAGACGGCTTCGACTCAAAGCACCCTCAGTGCTCATAGTGTGTTTCTCCGTGACGTTTTAAGGAGTTCCGCGCAAGTAGTCACTGTAGATGACGATCTTGCAGGGGCATGGTTCAGTTGAAAAAAGGCAAATTCGGTTGCCGCGATCCCTTGTGGGAGCGAGCTTGCTCGCGATGCGGTGTGTCAGCCGGCTTCAATGTTGAATGTGCAATCGTTATCGCGAGCAAGCTCGCTCCTACAGAAATCCTGAAAGACAGCGCTGTCTTTCAAAATCTGAACACTGGGCGTTCTTTGATCTTTCAGCAGGATTGAGCTGGACGCAGAGACTTCGGCACGCCAGAAGAAGCGTTTCAGCAAGCGGGCAAGGATAATGTCCTGTTCTCAATAGAGAAAGGGCTTTTGCTGACATGAATCATCTCGGATTCGGTAACAGTGCGCTGGGCGCTGGCGGCCATGATGAAGGCTATGCTTCCACCAAAGGGGCACCTCGGCTAAGGTGCGCGGCTTTACACCTTTACCGCGAAGACCTCCCATGACCGAACCCAACAACAACCCGCTGCACGGCGTGACGCTGGAGCAGATTCTCAATGCCCTGGTGCAGCACTATGAATGGTCGGGGCTGGCCGAGCGCATCGACATCCGTTGCTTCAAGAGCGACCCGAGCATCAAGTCGAGCCTGACCTTCCTGCGCAAGACGCCATGGGCGCGGGAGAAAGTCGAGCGCCTGTACATCAAGTTGATGCGCACCAAGCGGCCGGTCTGAGCCGTGGGCAGTGATCAGGGTCGTCACCTCACGCTGCGACAGCGTTTTGTCTCGGTGACGGCACTGCTGGGCTGGGTGGGATTGAGCATCCAGTTGTATCTGATCCTGCTGGGTCGTTGGAAACTGGACGCGAGCCTGTTGGGCGGGCTGGTGAGTTTCTTCAGTTTCTTCACGGTCCTGACCAACACCCTGGTGGCCGTGGTGTTGACCTGGGAACTGACCCCTGGCGAATCGGCGGCCCGGCGCTGGTTCCTGCTGCCCAGTGTGCGCAGCGGCATCGCCGTGAGCATCGCCCTGGTCGGGCTGGCCTACAACCTGCTGCTGCGCCACCTCTGGCAACCCGAAGGTTGGCAGTTCGTAGCCGACGAGTTGCTGCACGACGTGGTGCCCTTGCTGTACATCGCCTATTGGTGGCTGTGGGTGCCCAAAGGTACCTTGCGCCTGGGCCACATCGGGCTGTGGGTAATCTACCCCTTGGTGTATTTCGCCTATGTCCTGCTGCGCGGGGATCTATTGGCGGCTTATCCCTACCCTTTCATCGATGTGGCGAACCTGGGTTATCCGCAGGTGTTCATCAATGCTGGGGGGATATTGCTGGGGTTTGTCGGGATTGCGCTGGTGGTGGTGGGGTTGGATCGGTGGGTTGGACGACGATCGACTAAAGCCTTGTGAGATGCCCTTGTGGCGAGGGAGCTTGCTCCCGCTGGGCTGCGCAGCAGCCCCCCCTTGGATCTGCCAGGCGCACCGAGTTGTCAGTGCGTTATTGGGGCTGCTTCACGCCCAGCGGGAGCAAGCTCCCTCGCCACAGGTTTTTGTGTTCGCAAGTGGACATCACCGCCTGGCCGGCAACATCCACACCAACCCACTGGCCTTGGCCCGTTCATGACACAACGCCAAAACCCCACGGCGTTCCTCGTTGTCCATCCGGCTCCAACGGGTGATCTCCGCCACGGTGCGCTGGCAACCGGTGCAGATGTCTTCATCGTCCAGCGCACAGATGTTCACGCAGGGCGAAGGCACCGGGCGTTCAGGGGCGCTCATGGTTCCTGCTCGAACAGGTCGCGGGCGTAGCGCTGGGAATTGTGCACATAGTGCGCCGCACTGGCCTCGAGCATTTTCTTCTGGGCCTCGGTCAGTTCACGCACCACCTTGCCGGGCGAGCCCATCACCAGCGAACCGTCGGAAATTTCCTTGCCCTCGCCGATCAGCGAGTTGGCGCCGATGATGCAATTCTTGCCGATCTTCGCGCCGTTGAGAATCACCGCGTTGATGCCGATGAGGCTGTAGTCGCCCACCGTACAGCCATGGAGCATGGCGTTGTGGCCGATGGTCACGCCGGTGCCGATGGTCAGCGGATAGCCCATGTCGGTGTGCATCACCGTGCCGTCCTGCACGTTGCTGTTCTTGCCGATCAGGATCAGTTCGTTGTCACCGCGCAGCACGGCGTTGAACCAGACGTTGGCGCCCTCTTCGAGGCGGACCTTGCCCACCAGCGTGGCGTTGGGCGCAACCCAGCTCTGTGGGTGGGTTTCGACACGGGCATCGCCCAGGCGATATTTCATGAGAGTCCTCGGGGCGTCAGGTATTGATGAAACTCTTGGGCGGTTTGTGCAGGTCGATTTCGGCGTCGTACAGCAGGTTGACCAATTCGACGATCATGATCGCCGTCAGTCCCCAGATCTTGTATTCGCCAAAGCGATAACTGGGCACGTACCAACTGTGGCCCTGGTAATCGATGCGGTGCGTGTGTTCGCGTGGGTCCTTGCGGAAAAACTCCAGCGGCACGCTGAATACCGCAGCGATCTCGGCATCGTTGGCCTGGTATTCGACGTAGTCCGGAATCACTCCGACATAAGGCGTGACCTTGATGCCGTGCAACGAGATCAGCGGGCTGAGGGGGCCAATCACTTCCACCAGGCCGGGCGGCAGGCCGATTTCTTCCTCGGCTTCGCGCAAGGCGGTGAAGATCAGGTCCGGGTCTTCCGGGTCGCGGCGCCCGCCGGGGAACGCCACCTCGCCGCCATGGGTCGAGAGCCCGCTGGCGCGCAGGGTCAGTACCAGCTCCGGTTCATCGCTGCGGGTAATCGGCACCAGCACCGCGGCTTCAGGGAAACGTCGGTCAGCCTGCAGATCGTGCGGGGTATGGTTGCTTACTCGATGCAGTAGCTCGTCCAGCATGAGACTTCTCGATTTATTCGCTACCTTGCATCATGCACCAATCGTTCAAGCGGCCCAACCCCCGCACCGCGTCGTGTCGCGAAACGACAACTTGCCGCACCGGCCCACGCACGCCAAGATAGGCGCAGCATTCAGGAATCCAAGCATGAAATTCTGCAGCCAGTGCGGTAACCCGGTGACCCAGCGCATACCCGAAGGCGACTCGCGCCTGCGTTTTGTTTGCGACACCTGCCACACCATCCATTACCAGAACCCCAATATCGTGGCCGGTTGCGTACCGACCTGGGGCAGTAAAGTCTTGTTGTGCCGACGCGCCATCGAGCCAAGGCGTGGTTACTGGACGCTGCCGGCGGGCTTCATGGAAAACGGCGAGACGGTCGAACAGGCCGCCGTACGCGAAACCGCCGAGGAAGCCTGCGCCCGTGTGCGAAATTTGAGCATCTATACGCTGATTGACGTACCGCATATCAGCCAGGTACATGTATTCTTCCGCGCCGAACTGGTGGATGAGGATTTCGCCGCCGGGCCCGAGAGCCTGGAAGTGAAGCTGTTCGAAGAAGCGGATATTCCCTGGAATGAACTGGCGTTCCGCACGGTGGGCCGCACCCTGGAATATTTCTATGCGGACCGCCGGGCCGAAGATTACCCGGTGCGATCCGAATCGATCCCGCCACTGGCCCAGCCTGCCAATACATAAAAAACCCATTAATAGCCGCGACACCTCTAGGGATATCGTTTCAATGCGCTGGTTGCTTGTCCTGTTCTGCTTGTCGTTCACCGCTGTGTCCCAGGCTTCCGCGCCGGGAACCTACAACGGCAAGACCATCGAAAAAGTACTGGTGCTCAAGTCCGCCCATCAATTGCAATTGATCAACGACGGCAAGCCGCTCAAGACCTATCGCATCTCCCTGGGCAAGGGCGCCAAGAAAGGCCCCAAGCTGATCGAAGGCGACAAGCGCACCCCCGAGGGTTTCTACTGGATCGACTGGCGCAAGACCAGCGACCGCTTCTACCTGTCGATGCACATTTCCTACCCCAACATCACCGACGCCGCCCGCGCCCGCCGTGAAGGCGTGGAACCGGGGGGCATGATCATGATCCACGGCACGCCGGATTCGGAAGAGAACCCTGAGCAGTTGTTCCATACGCTGGACTGGACTGATGGCTGCATCGCCATGCGCAATGTGGATATGCGCGAGGTTTGGAACCTAGTGCCGGATGGCACCATGATCGAGATTCGTCCATAGCCCCGAAGCAGCTCCTGTGGCGAGGGAGCTTGCTCCCGCTGGGCTGCGCAGCAGACCCAAGGCAGGCAACTCAATTTGCCTGACACATCGCGCTGTCAGGTTTTGGGGCCGCTTCGCGCTGTCGGAAACTTCGGTGCGTCTGACAGACCGCTATCTCTGTGGCGAGGGGATTTATCCCCGTTGGGCTGCGCAGCAGCCCCAAAGCAGTCAACTCAAATTTACCTGACACACCGTGTTGCCGGAATCAGGGCCGCTTCGCGCCCCAACGGGGATAAATCCCCTCACCACAAGGGACGGTGTCGATCTCACATCTTGCTACAAGTCCCGGAAGCGGAGCGCAACCGCCTTATCAGCTTTGATCTACCCTCAAAACTGATGCGGTGGCGCGACGCCCCGCAGAATTCATAGTGAGACGTGTCACGTCGAAGCATAGGCAGTCATGACGTATGTGATTCGACAGGGCTTCACCGTTCCAGATGGACATCAAATCATGACAACTCATAACAGTTTTATACGGACGACCGCGGTGGTGGCGGTGGCGTTGGCGGGTGTTTGGCAGTCGGGGGCCGATGCGTGGGGGGCCGGGGCGCCTGCGGAGGGTAAAGAGGAGCCGTGGTATCAAGCCTGGCTTCAGGTTACGGCGGATCCGAGCGTGGATATCCAAAAAACTACACCCTGGTTGCGCTGGCGTACCGACATGGACACGCTCTATCGGGGAGATACGACGGGTCAGGGCCTCGATGCCTTCGAGAAGGGGCTGTTGCCCAAAGCTGTGGGCGTCCCTGAGAACGAATGGATATACAACTGGATCACCCACGCGAGCGGAAGCGAGGGAACGGTGTTCAGCAGTACAACGCGCAGCCTGGCCTGGGCCCAAAACTATGCCAAAGAATGGGTGTACGAGTTCACTGCCCCCCACGGAATCGATCAGGTGCCATCGGGGGGGCCCTTTCCAAGAGACCAGGAAATCAGCTTCCCGGGCGGGGTCAAGGGGCACTTCATCAAACAGGCCTGTCACAAAGACGATCTTGCCAAATGCAGGCCGAACCCAAACTACCGAGCCCCCACCGGCCGCGAGTCGATGCAGGACGTCGCCGCGATTTCCATCAATTGGAGCCGGCTGACGCCTCCAGAGGGGCTGGCATGGGTAACGACCAAACAATCCCTTTGGGCCGTCGGCTCTACGACGATCAACCCCGTGCAGGGAGCGGATGCGCTTAGCAACGGGCTACGGGGCTGGAACTCTTTGCCACCAAGTTTGAGATCGGCGCGCTGGCTGGAGGACTCCACGGCCCGATCGCTCGTTGTAGCGTTTCGCGATTATAGCGAAGCCAAGCTCTGGGCAACCCAGGAAGCAAAAAATGGCGGCTGGGTATATGAGGTCAGGCCCAACAGCGTGGCGGTTGATTTGTCGATACCTAGCGCTGGCTCGCGTGAAGGCGCCTACGCGTTCATCGGCGGCATCAAAGGCGGCCTATTGATGAACGCCCGCCGTTTCGAGAAAGGCGTGAGCCAACCGGTCGAGTGCATTGGCATCGAAAAAGAAGCGTGCCGGCTTGAGAACCTCCACCAATAGTTTTCAAGGGAGGAATCCCCTCGCCACAAAACACCATCCCCCGTGGCGAGGGAGCTTGCTCCCGCTGGGCTGCGCAGCAGACCCAAGGCAGGCAACTCAATTTGCCTGACACATCGAGGTGTCAGGGTTTGGGGCCGCTTCGCGCCCCAGCGGGAGCAAGTTCCCTCGCCACAAGGGGTGATGTCAGCTGACATATTTGTGTACGCCACGAACCCACTGTGGGAGCGAGCTTGCTCGCGATGAGGCCGGCACTTATTGCATCAAGTCCGAAGCTCTGCCCGGTCCAGGCACTTGTTCGCCAACAAAGCCCCCAACTCAATCATCTGCGCCACCCCCAACGCCACATGCCGCCGCGAGCCTTCCAGGTCGAAGGCAAGGTCGCTGAGCATTGCGTTGGCTGATGCCAGGGTTTCGCTGAGGTTGGCTAACAGGGCTTCGGTATCGACACTGTCCACTACCGTGAACAATTGCGCCGGCTTGGCTTCTGATGCGCTGTCTTCAGGCTTGAGGTAATGGTCCATCGCGCGGTCGGCCGCTTCTTTCAGTCTTTCGGGAGCGTAATCGCCGTAGGGGAACGTGGATGCGGGTTTTGGAGGGTTTGGGGTTTCTTTGATCATGTGCAGCTCCTGTGGCAATGGAGCCACCACCATTCCGCGGTCAAACAAAAAAGTGGCAGCTGTACACGGGTTGACCGACCGGATCACAGGAAAACCCGGCACGCCCGAAGACGTCCCGCGCACAGCCGCCGCGACACGATACCTCAGACGAAAGAAAAACGCCTGAGCTAGGTCTTGGGACGCTGATGCTCCTTGTGAGTTCGGACGGTCAAATCCGGTCGCTGAATTGGCAGCGACACCCAAAGGCTAGAGCCCGCGCTTCCGAGGGACAACCTTAAAAACTTGTCGGAAACTTCGGTGCGTCTGACAGACCGCAATTTCTGTGGCGAGGGGATTTATCCCCGCTGGGCTGCGCAGCAGACCCAAGGCAGTCAACTCAATTTGCCTGACACACCGCGCTGTCAGGTTTTAGGGCCGCTTCGCGCCCCAGCGGGGATAAATCCCCTCGCCACAAAACACCATTCCCGTGGCGAGGGAGCTTGCTCCCGCTGGGCTGCGCAGCAGACCCCAAGGCAGTTAACTCAATTTGCCTGACACACCGCGCTGTCAGGTTTTAGGGCCGCTTCGCGCCCCAGCGGGGCGGTGCGACGTTTCGCTAAATCCCCTCGCCAAAACACCATCCCCTGTGGCGAGGGAGCTTGCTCCCGCTGGGCTGCGCAGCAGACCCAAGGCAGTCAGCTCAATTGGCCTGACACACCGCGTTGTCAGGTTTTGGGGCCGCTTCGCGCCCCAGCGGGAGCAAGCTCCCTCGCCACAACAGCCCGTTAGCCCAAGGCTCGGGTGACCGCCCGTCAGCATCGAAAAATAAAATCAAAAAATCGCAAAATCAGAAATTACCTACAGATGAATACCAGTTCACCCAGCGACCGTTGTCGCAGGCTGCGATCTTTGCTTTCGAACCCCCAACCTCTAATACCACTTCAATCCCACCCCACCAAAACCCTTCAATAACCCCTCTAAATCCAGGGCATGCGGCGTTGACATGGTATTCAAGTGGTATTAGTTTCCACCTCACTTACCGGGCGACAAACAACTCAATAACCGCATCGGACACCCACATGAACGACATCCTGGCCCTGCGCCCCGACGACACCCAACCCACGCCGCTGTACCTGCAATTGGCGCGTAACCTGGAGACGGCGATTCATGCCGGCCAGTGGAAAGCCGAGCAGGCTATGCCGTCCGAGCGCAGCTTGAGCGAGCAACTGGGCATTTCCCGGGTGACCGCGCGCAAGGCGTTGGAAGTGTTGTTCGAACAAGGATTGATCCGCCGTAACCAGGGTTCGGGGACGTTCATCACCCCGCGCCTGGAACAGCCGCTGTCACGCCTCAGTGGCTTCAGCGAGATGCTGCGGCTCAAAGGCTTCGTGCCCGGGTCCCAATGGCTGGAACGGGACATCACCCCGCCAACCCACGAAGAACTGATCCGCCTGGGCCTGTCGCCCACCGACAAAGTCGCGCGGCTCAAGCGCTTGCGCAAGGCCGACGACACGGTCATGGCCATCGAGATGAGCACCCTGCCCGCCTCGATCATTCCCAAGCCACAGGCAGTGGGCGATTCGCTCTATGAATTTCTCGACAGCATCGGCAAGCCGGTGGTGCGCGCCCTGCAACACATCCAGGCCATCAACGCCTCGGACGAGTTCGCCGCCCTGGTGGGCATCGCCCCCGGCACCGCCATGTTGCTGATGACCCGGGTCGGCTACCTGGAAGACAACACTCCCATCGAAGTCACCGACACCTATTGCCGCAACGACTACTACGACTTTGTCGCAGAGCTGCGGCGCTAGACGACTAGAGAGTCCCCATGTCCGAAGACAATATCCTCACCGCCAATGGCTGGGTTCGCGGCCGCCTGATCCATGCGCACGGCAAAGTCGTGTCCATCGAAGGCCAGCCTTGCGACCCGGCCAGCAACGACCTGCCCTACCTGCTGCCCGGTTTCATCGACCTGCACGTCCACGGCGGTGGCGGCAAGGACATCATGCAAGGCGCCTCGGCGTTCGAAACCATCGCCCGCACCCACGTGCGCTTCGGCACGACCGCGCTGCTGGCCACCACCATGACCGCGCCCAGCGAAGAAATCGCCAGCGTGCTGCAGGCCCTCGGCGAGTTCTGTGAACAACGCCCGAACGGCAGCGCCCGAGTCCTGGGCGTGCATTTGGAAGGCCCTTACATCAACCCCGGAAAACTCGGCGCGCAACCGAATTTCGCCCACACCGCGCTGATGGCCGAGGTGGAGAGTTACCTGGCCCTGGCGCCGATCCGCGTGATTACCATCGCCCCGGAAATCGCCGGTCACGATGCCTTGATCCGCGCCCTCAGCGCCCGGGGCGTGCGCATGCAGATCGGTCATACCCTGGGCAGTTATGAAGAAGGCGTCGCGGCGTTGGCCGCCGGGGCCAGCAGTTTCACCCATTTGTATAACGCCATGAGCCCGTTGCATCACCGCGAGCCAGGCATCGTCGGCGCGGCGCTGGCCCATGCTCAATATGCCGAGTTAATTCCGGACTTGCTCCACGTACACCCCGGTGCGATGCGCGTGGCCTTGCGTTCGATTCCGTGCCTGTATTGCGTCACCGACTCCACCGCCGCCGCGGGCATGCCCGATGGCGAATACAAGCTGGGTAGCCACACCGTGACCAAGTGCCTGGGCGGCGTGCGCCTGGCCGATGGCACGCTGGCCGGCAGTACCCTGACCATGGACCAGGCCCTGCGCAACCTGGTGAAAATCGGTCTGCCCCTCGCCGAAGCCTCCCAGCGCCTGTCCCAGTTTCCCGCCGACTACCTCGGCCTGCCCGAGCGCGGCCGCTTGCAACCCGGCGCCTGGGCCGACTGCGTGCGCCTTGACCGCTCCCTGACCCTGACCGACGTGATGGTCGAAGGAGAAGCCATTGACTTCCAAAATGCTTGAAGAGGCCTTGGCCTCGTGGGAAGCCGTCGAGCGCCAGTTGCAGCAACTGGACCCGGCCCTCGAGGAAATCGCCGGACGCCTGCGCCGTCAGCCACCGCAAGTGGCGATGACCGTCGCCCGTGGCAGTTCCGACCACGCCGCCAGCTATTTCGCCTACCTCACCATGCAGCAACTGGGCATCCCGGTGGCCTCGTTGCCGATGTCGGTGGTGACCATGCAACAGGCGCCGCTGAAGGTCAGTGGCCAGGTAGCATTCGCGTTTTCCCAATCGGGCCAGAGCCCGGACCTGGTGAACAGCCTGCGCCTGTTGCGCAAGCGCGGCGCCTTGAGCGTGGCCCTGGTCAACGCCACCGATTCGCCCCTGGAAGCCGCCTGTGAATTCAGCGTGCCGCTGTGTGCCGGCGTCGAAAACAGCGTCGCCGCCACCAAGAGTTTCATCGCCACCCTCAGCGCCAGTGCGCGGCTGGTGGCGCACTGGAAGGACGACGCCGAGTTGCTGGAAGCCGGCAGCGCCCTGCCCGAAGGTTTGCAAGAGGCCGCCCGCCAGGATTGGCGTGCTGCCGTCGAGGCCCTGCGCGATTGCCAGCGGTTGATGGTCATTGGCCGTGGCGCCGGATTCGCCATCGCCCAGGAAGCGGCGCTCAAATTCAAGGAAACCTCGGCGATCCAGGCCGAAGCCTTCAGCAGTGCCGAGGTTCGTCATGGGCCGATGGCGCTGATCGATGAAAACTACCCGTTGCTGGTGTTTGCCCCTCGCGGTGCCGAGCAGGCCGGCGTGTTGAGCCTGGCCGCCGACATGCGCCAGCGCGGCGCCCGGGTGTTGCTGGCGGCGCCGGATGACATCGCCGAACGCGACCTGACGCTGACCCGCGCCGAACACCCGTCCCTGGACCCGATCCTGGCGATCCAGAGCTTTTATGGGATGGCCGCGAGCCTGGCCGTGGCCCGAGGCCTGGATCCGGACCAGCCACGGTACTTGAGCAAGGTCACCCGTACGCACTGAACCGACGGTTTTCTTTTTATAGAGAGTCTGATGAGAGCGCCCCATGCCCAACAATAATAAAGAGCTGACCCTCAGCGCCCCGCTCAGCGGCCCGGTGCTCACCCTCGCCAACGTCCCGGACGCGGTGTTCGCCAGCGGCGCCATGGGCGACGGGATCGCCATCGACCCGCTGAACGACACCCTCTACGCGCCCTGCGCTGGTGAAGTGATTCACGTCGCCCGCACTGGCCACGCCGTGACCCTGCGGGCCGACAACGGCGCCGAACTGTTGCTGCACCTGGGCCTGGACACGGTCGAGCTGCAGGGCGACGGGTTTTCCATGCTGGTCAAGGAAGGGGCGCGGGTCAGCAATGGTCAGCCGCTGCTGCGTTACGACGTGGACAAAGTGGCACTGCGCTGCAAGAGCCTGGTCAGCCTGTTGGTCATCACCAACGGCGAACACTTCCAGGCGCGGCCCATCACGCTCAAGGGGGTGAAGGTCGGCGAACCACTGCTGCATATCATCGCCAAGGCCCCGGGCGAAACGTCACACGATGACCAGGAGATCGGCCACGAAGTCTTCGGCCAGGTCCGCATCGCCCATCGCGGCGGCCTGCATGCCCGGCCGGCGGCGCTGATTCGCCAGACCGCCCAGGGCTTCAAGAGCCGCTCGCACCTGCATTTCCAAGGCAAGTCGGCCTCTTGCGACAGCGTGATGGGGATGATGGGCCTGGCCATCACCGAACAAGCGCAAGTGCACGTCAGTTGCCAGGGCAGCGATGCCGAGGCGGCGCTGCAAGCCTTGCTGGCGACCTTATCCACAGCCCTGGCGGAAGAAGCCCATGCCGTGGCGCCGGCCATCAAGCCGCAACGCCCTGCCGCCGAAAACGGTGTGCTCCATGGCGTGTGTGCCGCCCCCGGCCTGGTGACCGGGCCGCTGGTTCGGCTGAATGGCATTCAATTGCCCCAGGACACTGGCGGCCATGACGTCGAAGAGCAGCGACACCGCTTGGACAATGCCTTGGCTCAGGTCAGTGGCGAAATCCGCCTCACCCTGGAAAACGCCAAGGCCCGACGCCACCGCGACGAAGAAGCGATCTTCAGCGCTCATCTGGCGTTGCTCGAAGACCCAGTGTTGCTGGATGCCGCCTACCTCTTTATCGAACAAGGCAGCGCCGCGACCCACGCCTGGAGCCATTCCATCGATGGGCAATGCCAGGTGCTGCAACAACTGGGCAGCACATTGCTGGCCGAGCGCGCCAATGATTTGCGCGACCTGCGCCAACGGGTCCTGCGGGTGTTGCTGGGTGAGGCCTGGCAATTCGACGTGGCGCCCGGCGCCATCGTCGCCGCCCAGGAACTGACCCCGTCGGACCTGCTGCAACTCAGCGCCCAAGGCGTGGCCGGCGTGTGCATGGTCGAGGGCGGCGCAACCTCCCATGTGGCGATCCTGGCCCGGGGCAAAGGCTTGCCGTGCCTGGTGGCGCTGGGTGACGAGCTGCTTGCCCAGGCGCTGGGGCAAGGGGTGGTGCTGGATGCAGACGACGGTCGCCTCGAACTTAGGCCCAGCGCCGAGCGCCTGGCCCAGGTGCATCAAGAGCAGCTCTGGCAGACCAGCCGACGCGCCCAACAACAAGCGCTCGCCCACACCCCGGCCCAGACCCTTGACGGCGTCACCGTGGAAGTGGCGGCCAACGTCGCCTCCAGCGACGATGCAGCCCAGGCCTGGGCAAACGGTGCCGACGGTGTTGGCTTGCTGCGCACCGAATTTCTGTTCGTCGACCGTCATACCGCGCCCGACGAAGAGGAACAACGCCAGGCCTACCAAGCTGTGCTCGAGGCCATGGGCGACAAGCCGGTGATCATCCGCACCATCGACGTGGGCGGTGACAAGCAACTGGATTACCTGCCGCTGCCGACCGAAGCCAACCCGGTGCTGGGCCTGCGCGGCATTCGCCTGGCCCAGGTGCGACCGGATCTGCTGGACCAGCAACTGCGGGCCTTGCTGCAAACCCGTCCGCTGCGGCGCTGCCGGATCCTGTTGCCCATGGTCACCGAAGTCGACGAACTGCTGCACATCCGCCAACGCCTAGATGCCCTCGGCACCGAACTGGGCCTGGGCGAACGCCCGCAATTGGGAGTGATGATCGAAGTGCCGGCCGCCGCGTTGCTGGCCGAACAATTGGCCGAGCATGCGGACTTCCTGTCCATCGGCACCAACGACCTGTCGCAATACACCCTGGCCATGGACCGCGACCACGCCGGCCTCGCCGCCCGGGTCGATGCCCTGCACCCGGCGCTGCTGCGGCTGATCGCCCAGACCTGTGCCGGCGCGGCGAAACATGGTCGCTGGGTGGGTGTATGCGGCGCCCTGGCCTCCGATCCACTGGCGATGCCGGTGCTGATCGGGCTGGGTGTACGTGAACTGTCGGTCAGTCCGCCGCAGATCGGCGCAATCAAGGACCGCGTGCGGCACCTCGACGCCGCCCAGTGCGCCCGCCTCAGCGGCGAGCTGCTGAACCTGGGCAGTGCCGCCGCCGTGCGCCAGGCCTGTCATCAACACTGGCCCCTGGGCTGAGCCACGTCGAAGAACAATAAAGGGAGAGACGCCATGTACCAGCATTTCATCGAAGGACTGCAACGCCTAGGCCGGGCACTGATGCTGCCCATCGCGATCCTGCCCATCGCCGGCCTGTTGCTGCGCCTGGGCGACACCGACCTGTTGAACATCGCCATCATCCACGATGCCGGCCAGGCGATTTTTGCCAACCTGCCGCTGATCTTCTCCATCGGCATCGCCGTGGGCTTCGCCCGGGACAACAACGGGACGGCGGGGTTGGCCGGGGCCATCGGTTACCTGGTGATGATCGCGACCTTGAAGGTGCTCGATGCCAGCATCAACATGGGCATGCTCGCCGGGATCATCAGTGGCCTGCTGGCCGGCGCGCTGTACAACCGTTTCAAGGACATCAAGCTGCCGGAATACCTGGCGTTCTTCGGTGGTCGGCGCTTCGTGCCGATTGTCACCGGTTTCAGCGCCGTGGGCCTGGGGGTGGTGTTCGGTCTGATCTGGCCGCCGATCCAGCAGGGCATCAACAGTTTCGGCGCCTTGCTGATGGAAAGCGGCAGTTTCGGTGCCTTCGTGTTCGGCGTGTTCAACCGGCTGCTGATCGTCACCGGCCTGCACCACATCCTCAATAATATGGCCTGGTTCATCTTCGGCAGCTTCACCGATCCGCAAACCGGCGCGGTGGTCACCGGCGACCTGACCCGCTACTTTGCCGGCGACCCGAATAGCGGCCAGTTCATGACCGGCATGTTCCCGGTGATGCTCTTCGGCCTGCCCGCTGCGTGCCTGGCGATGTACCGCAATGCCCTGCCCCAGCGGCGCAAAGTCATGGGCGGGATCCTGCTGTCCATGGCGCTGACGTCGTTTCTCACGGGTGTCACCGAACCGATCGAGTTCGCCTTCATGTTCCTTGCGCCGCTGCTGTTCCTGTTGCATGCCTTGCTCACCGGGCTGTCGATGGCGATCACCGATTGGCTGAACATCCGCTTGGGCTTTACCTTCTCCGGCGGCTTCATCGACATGGTGCTCGGCTGGGGCAAGTCGAATAACGGCTGGCTGGTGGTGCCGGTGGGACTGGTCTATGCCGTGATCTATTACACGGTGTTCGACTTCTGCATTCGCCGCTTCGACCTGAAAACCCCAGGGCGTGAAGAAGTGCCCGCCGGTGACAAACCGGTCATCGCCCAGAACCAACGAGCCGGGGCCTACATCGAAGCACTCGGCGGTGCCGACAACCTGATCACCGTCGGCGCCTGCACCACTCGGCTGCGGTTGGACATGGTGGATCGCAACAAGGCCTCCGACGCGCAACTCAAGGCCCTGGGCGCCATGGCCGTGGTGCGTCCCGGCAATGGCGGGAGTTTGCAGGTGGTGGTCGGGCCGATGGCCGACAGCATCGCCGATGAAATCCGCCTGGCCCTGCCTTCCTCCGACCGCCCTGCCGCTGCGCCCGTGGCCACGGTGGTTGAACCGGTCACCGCGACCAGCGTGTCCGGGGTCGAAGCGCAACAGTGGCTGGATGCGCTGGGTGGCGGTGGCAATGTGTTGCAGCTCGATTGCGTGGCGATGAGCCGGTTGCGGGTGCGCCTGGCCGATGGCAAAAGACTGTCGGAAAGCGGCCTCAGGGCACTGGGATGCCAGGGGGTCAGCCCGTTGGAAGGCGGTGTCTGGCACCTGTTGCTGGGGGAGAAAGCGCCGGGGTTGTGGCAAGTGTTGGAGGGAATGGTGCTGAGCCGTCAGGCCGATGTGAAAGCCTAGTCCCCCAATCTCTGTGGTTCCGTTTACACCGGTGAATCGCTATCGCGAGCAAGCTCCCACAGAGAATTTGTGTTGTTCGGCCGGTGATCCACACCACTCTCTCTGGAAAAGTACAATCCCCGTGGCGAGGGAGCTTGCTCCCGCTGGGGTGCGAAGCAGCCCCTTGGATCTGCCAGACACACCGAGTTGCCAGAGTGTTATGGGGCTGCTGCGCAGCCCAGCGGGAGCAAGCTCCCTCGCCACAGGGTTCGTGTACATAGATAAATCGGCTTCAAATAGCGCCCAATAAAAAACCCGCTGATTCATCAGCGGGTTTTTCATTTCAACGGCCCGGGATCAAAAATCCTCCAACCGCCACACTTCATACGCCGGTGTCTCGTAGGGATGGCTCTGTTTCAACGCCTCCACTACCCCACGAATCAGCTCATCGGCTACGACAAGCTCCACTTTCCATTCCTCGACCTGCTCGACCTGCCCCGCCTCGCCGATGAACGGCTGGCTGCCGTCCAACGGGCGAAACTGGCCCAGGCCCAACACTTGCCAGGCACAGTGGTCATAGTCGCCGATTCGCCCGCCACCGGCAGCGAATACGGCGTTTTTGACCACGTCCAGATGGCTGGCCGGGACGAAGAAGCAGAGCTTGTACACCGTCTTAGTTCACCCAGACGCGCGCGTTGCGGAACATGCGCATCCAAGGTGCGTCCTCGTTCCAGTCGTCCGAACGCCACGAGTTCTGCACCGCGCGGAACACCCGCTCCGGGTGCGGCATCATGATCGTGACGCGGCCGTCGCGGCTGGTCAGGCCGGTGATCCCGCGCGGCGAGCCGTTCGGGTTGGCCGGGTAGGTTTCGGTGACCTTGCCGTGGTTGTCGACGAACCGCAGCGACACGCAACCGGACAGGTCCGCTTCGAGCAGCGCCTCTTCGCTTTCGAATTCCGCATGGCCTTCGCCGTGGGCGATGGCGATCGGCATGCGCGAACCGGCCATGCCCTGCAGGAAGATCGAGTTCGATTCCTGCACCTGGACCATCGCCACGCGCGCTTCGAACTGCTCGGAACGATTACGCACGAAGTGCGGCCAGAACTCGCTGCCCGGGATCAGTTCGTGCAGGTTGGACATCATCTGGCAACCGTTGCACACGCCGAGGGTGAAGCTGTCGGTACGTTCGAAGAAGCCCTGGAACGCATCGCGGGCACGGCTGTTGAACAGCGCCGACTTGGCCCAGCCCTCACCGGCACCCAGCACGTCACCGTAGGAGAAACCGCCACAAGCGACCATGCCCTTGAAGTCATTCAGGTCGACACGACCGGCCAGGATGTCGCTCATGTGCACGTCGATCGCGTTGAAACCGGCACGGTCGAATGCCGCCGCCATTTCCACCTGACCGTTGACGCCCTGCTCGCGCAGGACCGCCACTTGTGGGCGAATGCCTTTCTTGATGTAGGGCGCGGCCACGTCGTGGTTGACGTCGTAGCTGAGCTTGGCGCTCAGGCCCGGGTTGTCTTCTTCCAGCAGTGCATCGAATTCCTGCTCGGCGCAGTCGGCGTTGTCCCGCAGGCGCTGGATCTGGTAGCTGGTTTCCGCCCACTGGCGCTGCAACAGGCTGCGCTGGCCTTCGAAGACGGTGTCGCCGTTGAAGGTGATGTTGATGTGGGCGTTGTTGATCGGCTGGCCGATCACCGAAACGCAGTCGGCCAGGCCAGCCGCGCTGAACTGGGCGAGGATGTCCGGGGTGGCGTCCTGGCGAACCTGGATCACCGCGCCCAACTCTTCGTTGAACAGGATGGCCGGGATTTCGGCGCTGGACTCGGCCACGCTGTCGAGGGTCAGGCTCAGGCCGCAGTGACCGGCAAAGGCCATTTCCACCACGGTGGTCAGCAAGCCGCCGTCGGAACGGTCGTGATAGGCCAGCAGGTGACCATCGGCGTTGAGGCCCTGGATCACGGCGAAGAACGCTTTCAGGTCTTCGGCATCGTCGACGTCCGGCGCTTGCGAGCCGAGCTTGCCGTGCACCTGGGCCAGGATCGAGGCGCCCATGCGGTTTTGGCCACGGCCCAGATCGATCAGGATCAGATCGGTGGTGCCCTTGTCCATGCGCAGTTGCGGGGTCAGGGTCTGGCGGATGTCGGTGACCGGGGCGAAACCGGTCACGATCAGCGACAGCGGCGAGGTCACGCTCTTGTCCACGCCTTCGTCGCTCCAGCGCGTGGCCATGGACATGGAGTCCTTGCCCACCGGAATGGTGATGCCCAGCTCCGGGCACAGCTCCATGCCGACAGCCTTGACGGTGTCGTACAGGCGGGCGTCTTCACCCGGGTGACCGGCGGCAGACATCCAGTTGGCCGACAGCTTGATGTCGGAAATCTTGCCGATGCGCGAAGCCGCGATGTTGGTCAGGGTCTCGCCGATCGCCATGCGGCCCGACGCCGGGGCGTCCAGCAGCGCCAGCGGCGTACGCTCGCCCATCGCCATGGCTTCACCGGTGTAGACGTCGAAGCTGGTGGCGGTCACGGCCACGTCAGCCACCGGCACCTGCCATGGGCCGACCATCTGGTCACGGGCCACGAGGCCGGTGATGGTGCGGTCGCCGATGGTGATCAAAAAGCTTTTGCTCGCCACCGCCGGGTGATGCAGCACGCGCTCGATGGACTCGGCGAGGTCGAGAGTCGACGGATCGAAATCGTCCCCCAGCTCCGCTTCGCGAACGGCCGAACGGTGCATGCGCGGGGCTTTGCCCAGCAGCACTTCCAGCGGCATGTCCACCGGGCTGTTGCCGAAATGGCTGTCGGTGACGGTCAGTTGCGGCTCGGCGGTGGCTTCACCCACTACCGCGAACGGGCAACGCTCGCGCTCGCAAATGGCCTGGAAACGTTCGAAGTCGGCCGGACCGACCGCCAGGACGTAACGCTCCTGGGATTCGTTGCTCCAGATTTCGTGCGGGGCCATGCCCGGCTCGTCGTTCGGAATGTTGCGCAGTTCGAAGCGGCCACCACGGCCGCCGTCGTTGACCAGTTCCGGGAAGGCGTTGGACAGGCCGCCCGCGCCGACGTCGTGGATGAAGCTGATGGGGTTGTGTTCACCCAACTGCCAGCAACGGTCGATGACTTCCTGGCAACGGCGTTCCATTTCCGGGTTTTCCCGCTGGACCGACGCAAAGTCCAGGTCGGCCGAGCTGGTGCCGGTGGCCATGGAGGACGCGGCGCCGCCACCCAGGCCGATCAGCATGGCCGGGCCACCGAGGACGATCAGCTTGGAGCCGACCAGGATCTCGCCTTTCTGCACGTGGTCGGCGCGGATGTTGCCCATGCCGCCAGCCAACATGATCGGCTTGTGGTAACCACGGACTTCCTCACCGCGCGGGGTGGTGATGGACTGTTCGAAGGTACGGAAGTAACCGGTCAGGGCCGGACGGCCGAATTCGTTGTTGAACGCCGCGCCCCCCAGGGGGCCTTCGATCATGATGTCCAGGGCGTTGACGATGCGCTCAGGCTTGCCGTACGGCTTTTCCCACGGCTGTTCAAAACCCGGGATCTGCAGGTTCGACACGGTGAAGCCGGTCAGGCCGGCCTTGGGCTTGGCACCACGCCCGGTGGCGCCTTCGTCGCGGATCTCGCCACCGGAACCGGTGGACGCGCCCGGGAACGGGGCGATGGCGGTCGGGTGGTTGTGGGTCTCGACCTTCATGAGGATGTGCACCGGCTCCTGGACCGCACCGTACTGGCGGGTCTCAGGGTTCGGGTAGAAACGACCGGCAACGTTGCCGACGATCACCGCCGCGTTGTCCTTGTAGGCCGACAGCACACCTTCGTTATGCATCTGGTAGGTGTTCTTGATCATGCCGAACAGGCTTTTTTCCTGGCTCTGGCCGTCAATGTCCCAACTGGCGTTGAAGATCTTGTGGCGGCAATGCTCGGAGTTGGCCTGGGCGAACATCATCAGTTCGATGTCGTGAGGGTTGCGCTTCAAGCCCTGGAAAGCGTTGACCAGGTAATCGATCTCGTCTTCGGCCAGGGCCAGGCCCAGTTCGGCGTTGGCTTTTTCCAGCGCGGCACGGCCGCCGCCCAACACGTCGATGGCGGTCAGTGGCTTGGGTTCGGCGTGGCTGAACAGGCCGGCGGCCTGCTCCAGGGTGCCCAGCACGACCTGGGTCATGCGGTCATGCAGGCCGTCGGCGATCAGTTGGGCCTCGGCCTCGCTGAATTCACCGGCGACATAAAAGGCAATGCCGCGCTCCAGGCGCTGGACTTTCGCCAGGCCGCAGTTGCGGGCGATGTCGCTGGCCTTGCTCGACCACGGCGAAATGGTGCCGAAACGCGGCAGTACCAGGAACAGGCGACCGGCCGGCTCCTGGACAGGAACACTGGGACCGTACTTCAGAAGGCGCGCAAGCACCTGCTGTTCGTCGCCGGTCAAACCGCCGGTGACTTCGGCGAAGTGAGCGAATTCAGCATACAAGCCACTGACAGCCGGAACCTTCTGGCTCAGTTGCTCAAGGAGTTTGCTGTGGCGAAAGGCAGAAAGGGCAGGAGCGCCGCGCAGGATCAACATCTTCGGGACAGCCTCGGGAAGGGGGTGTGCTTTGAGGCCGTGCATTCTAGCCTAAACCGCCGGCAACGGCACCCGAAACGGCACGCGCAGTGCTGGCCGAATGTCGGTCTTTGCGTGCGCGACGGTATCGGACACCCGCGCCAAGGCTGCCGAAGAGATATTTTTCAGCGATGCAAAGCCCTGCGCGCCCCGGCCGGCCTGTGTTGCGGACATGTTTTGCAATGGCTAGCAGACTGGCCTTTTGCTGTCGAGATATGGCGGTAGGGGCCGTTTGCGTATACTGCGCAGATGTTTTCCCCAACGGCTTTGCGTCCGCGATATGCCAGATGGCTGATCGCAACCGGACTCTTCCTGGTGCTCAGTGGTTGTGTTGAGAAACCCAACACACTGGAGCGCGTAAAGGAGGATGGCGTGCTGCGGGTGGTTACCCGAAACAGCCCCGCCACCTACTTTGAGGATCGTAACGGTGAAACCGGCTTCGAGTACGAGCTGGTGAAGCGCTTCGCCGACGATTTGGGGGTGGAACTGAAGATAGAGACCGCCGACAACCTCGACGATCTGTTCAGCCAGATCGGCAAGCCCAACGGTCCGGTATTGGCGGCCGCGGGCCTGGTCAGCAGCGAACAGCGCAAGAAGCAGGTACGGTTTTCCCGCTCCTACCTGGAAGTCACCCCGCAGATCATCTACCGCAACGGCCAGTCACGCCCCACCGACGCCGCCGCTTTGGCCGGCAAAAAAATCATGGTGCTCAAGGGCAGCACTCACGCCGAACAACTGGCACAGCTTAAACAGCAATACCCGGGCATCGAATACGAAGAGTCCGACGCGGTTGAAGTGGTCGACCTGCTACGCATGGTGGATGAGGGCCAGATCGACCTGACCCTGGTGGACTCCAACGAAGTGGCGATGAACCAGGTGTACTTCCCCAACGTGCGCGTGGCGTTCGACCTGGGTGATGCCCGCAGCCAGAGTTGGGCGGTCGCCCCCGGTGAAGACAACAGCCTGCTCAACGAGATCAACAGCTACCTGGACAAAGTGCAGAAGAACGGCACCCTGCAGCGCCTCAAAGACCGCTATTACGGGCACGTCGATGTCCTCGGCTACATGGGCGCCACCACCTTCGCCCAGCATTTGCAGCAACGGCTGCCCAAATACGAACAGCACTTCAAGGCCTACGCCAAGAAAGAGAAAGTCGACTGGCGCCTGCTGGCCGCCATTGGCTATCAGGAATCGCTGTGGCAACCGGCGGTCACGTCCAAGACCGGCGTGCGCGGCCTGATGATGCTGACCCAGAACACCGCCCAGGCCATGGGCGTGTCCAACCGCCTGGATCCGAAGCAGAGCATCATGGGCGGCGCCAAGTACCTGGCCTACATGAAGGATCAACTGGACGAAAGCATCCAGGAGCCCGACCGCACCTGGTTCGCCCTCGCCGCCTATAACGTGGGCAGCGGTCACCTGGACGACGCCCGCAAACTGGCGGCCAAGGAAGGGCTGAACCCGAACAAGTGGCTGGATGTGAAGAAGATCCTGCCGCGCCTGTCGCAGAAACAGTGGTACAGCAAGACCCGCTATGGCTACGCCCGGGGCGGCGAGCCGGTGCATTTCGTGGCGAACATCCGTCGCTACTACGACATCCTGACCTGGGTGACGCAGCCGCAGCTCGAAGGCAACCAGGTGGCCGAGGGCAACCTGCACGTGCCGGGTGTCGACAAGAGCAAGCCTAACCAGGAAAGCCCGCAGCTCTGACAGCTGTACACCATCCCGATGCAGTGATGAGCCATTGTGGCGAGGGAGCTTGCTCCCGCTGGGGCGCGAAGCGGCCCTAGTAACTCCCTGGCAACCCGGTGTGTCTGGCAGATCCAAGAAGCTGCT
>NZ_FOTH01000054.1:0-22249 GCF_900114515.1 Pseudomonas sp. NFACC46-3 | reverse complement strand
TTGATAAGAGCACCGGAGGCAACGAAAGCATGTTGACGGAAGAGCTCAGAGCGTGAAGCAGCCCCAAAACCTGAGCACGCGGAGCATCAGATTAACCGAGTAACCTGCCTCAGGACCGCTCCGCGCCCCAACGGGGATAAATCCCCTCACCACAAAAACCAACCCACACCCATCCCCCTGACACACCACCAAACTCTCTGTGGCGAGGGGATTTATCCCCGCTGGGCTGCGCAGCAGCCCCAAAACCTAAGCACGCGGTGCATCAGATTGTCCGAGCCGGCTGATTCAGGACCGCTCCGCGCCCCAACGGGGATAAATCCCCTCACCACAAAACCAGCACACACCAATCCCCCTGACACACCCCCAACCCTGTGGCGAGGGAGCTTGCTCCCGCTGGGCTGCGCAGCAGCCCCAAAACCTAAGCACGCGGTGGATCAGACTCACCGAGTCGCCTGCCTCAGGACCGCTACGCGCCCCAACAGGGATAAATCCCCTCACCACAAAAACCAGCGCACACCAATCCCCCTGACACACCACCACCCCTGTGGCGAGGGAGCTTGCTCCGCTGGGCTGCGAAGCAGCCCCAAAACCTGAGCACGCGGTAGATCAGACTCACCGAGTCGCCTGCCTCAGGACCGCTCCGCGCCCCAACGGGGATAAATCCCCTCACCACAAAACCAGCACACACCAATCCCCCTGACACACCCCCCAACCCTGTGGCGAGGGAGCTTGCTCCCGCTGGGCTGCGCAGCAGCCCCAAAACCTAAGCACGCGGTGCATCAGATTGTCCGAGCCGGCTGATTCAGGGCCGCTTCGCGCCCCAGCGGGAGCAAGCTCCCTCGCCACAAGAGTCCTCACTCAATCGCACACCACCGAAATCCCCAGCTACAAACTCCCCCCGCACTTCCCCCGCCCCACCGTATAATGCCGCTCTTCCCGGCTTGTAAGAAAAAGCTACACACTCTGTAGCCACTCCAAGCCCGACCCAAAGCCTGCCGAGCCAGGCCACCACCACAGGTGTTATGCATGGATTTCAACCCCCTCGACCTCATCCTGCACCTCGACGTCTATCTCGACATGCTGGTGACCAACTACGGAACCTGGGTCTACGCCATCCTGTTCCTGGTGATCTTCTGTGAAACCGGCCTGGTGGTCACACCCTTCCTGCCCGGCGACTCCCTGCTGTTCATCGCCGGCGCCGTCGCCGCCGGTGGCGCCATGGACCCGCTGCTGCTGGGCGGCCTGCTGATGCTCGCGGCCATCCTCGGCGACAGCACCAACTACCTCATCGGCCGCACCGCTGGCGAAAAACTGTTCAGCAACCCCAACTCGAAAATCTTCCGCCGCGACTACCTGCAGCAAACCCACGACTTCTACGACAAACACGGCGGCAAAACCGTGACCCTGGCGCGCTTCCTGCCGATCATCCGCACCTTCGCGCCCTTCGTCGCCGGCGTCGGCAAGATGAATTACCTGCGCTTCTTTGGCTTCAGCGTCCTCGGCACCGTCCTCTGGGTCGGCGGCCTGGTGACCCTCGGTTACTTCTTCGGCAACGTACCCTTCATCAAGCAAAACCTGTCGCTGCTGGTGGTGGGCATCATCCTGGTGTCGCTGCTGCCAATGATCATCAGCCTGGTGCGCAGCAAACTGAGCCAACGCGCTTCGAAAGCCTGATCGCCCATGTGGTCCCTGAGCAACTGGCGCCGCCAGCGCACCCTCGCCAAACACCCCGTCCCCGAGGAAACCTGGCAACGCGTGCGCCATCAACTGAGCTTCCTCGACGGCATCAGCGCCGCCGAGGACCAGTGGCTGCGGGAAGCCTGCGTGCTGTTCCTGCACGATAAACACCTCACCGCCCTGCCCGGCGTCGAGCTGCACCAGGAACAACGCCTGCTGCTCGCCGCCCAGGCCCAATTGCCGCTGATGCACCTCGGCGAACTGAACTGGTACCAGGGCTTCCACGAAATCGTCCTCTACCCCGACGACTTCCTCAGCCCCCAGCGCTACCGCGACGCCAGCGGCATCGAGCACGAATGGGACGGCGAACACAGCGGCGAAGCCTGGCCCCAAGGCCCGATCATCCTGGCCTGGGACGGCGTGATGGCCAGCGGCGGCTGGGACGGCTACAACCTGGTGATCCACGAACTGGCGCACAAACTCGACATGCTCAACGGCGACGCCAACGGCCTGCCACCCCTGCACGCCGACATGCGCGTCAGCGACTGGGCCGACGCCATGCAACAGGCCTTCGACGACCTCGACCGCCAACTCGACCACAACCCCGACGCAGAAACCCTCATCGATCCCTACGCCGCCGAAAACCCCGCGGAGTTCTTCGCCGTCACCAGTGAATACTTCTTCAGCGCCCCAGACCTGCTGCACCAGGCCTATCCAAAGGTCTATGAACAGCTCAAGGCCTTCTACCGCCAGGATCCTTTGGCCCGGCTGCGGCAACTTCAAGCCGAAGATCCGGTCTATCAGGCGTCATACTAAGGTCTCTACGACCCTGGTAACGTGGCATCAGCGGCCGAATATGCCTATAATCGCCGCCACTTTTTGGTCAATCCGACCAGTCATTTGGTCAACTAACGGGGGCACCGCCCAATGAGCTACAGCAAGATTCCGGCTGGCAAAGACCTGCCGAACGACATCTACGTCGCGATCGAAATCCCGGCCAACCACGCCCCGATCAAATACGAAATCGACAAAGACAGCGACTGCCTGTTCGTTGACCGTTTCATGGCCACCCCCATGTTCTACCCGGCCAACTACGGTTACATCCCCAACACCCTGGCCGACGACGGCGACCCCCTCGACGTGCTGGTCGTGACCCCTTACCCAGTGGCCCCAGGCTCGGTCATCCGCGCCCGTCCAGTCGGCATCCTGAACATGACCGACGACGGCGGCGGCGATGCCAAAGTCATCGCAGTACCACACGACAAATTGTCGCAACTGTACGTCGACGTGAAGGAATACACCGACCTGCCACCGCTGCTGATTCAGCAGATCGAGCACTTCTTCGCGAACTACAAAGATCTCGAAAAAGGCAAGTGGGTCAAGATCGAAGGCTGGGCCGGTGCAGACGCCGCCCGCGAAGCGATCACCAAGTCGGTTGCCGCCTACAAAGGCTGAAACAAACTTGATAAAGAACCCCGGTTTGCCCCGGGGTTTTTTTATGTCTTAATGGTTCTTAATACAAAACCGTATTAACACTGTTTAACTGCGTTTAACCCGCGCCTTTCAAATCCTGCAAACGGAAAGATCGTCTTATATATTTGCACGACTTGTTTATTGCCGAAAACATCGTCGCCCCTAAACTTTCCGTTTATGAAAAAGATCTCCAGTGGCGACCGCTTCAGAGCCCTTCTAAAAGAAGCCCATATTCGTTCCGCCGACTTCGCGAAGTTATACGGCGTGAAATCCCAGCACGTGAACAACTGGTTCAACCGTGGCATCCCACCCCGGCGCATCCACAGCATCGCCAGCCTGCTGACCGTCAGCCCAGAATGGCTCGCCCACGGCGAAGGCCCGCAAACCCCTTTGGGCCTGGGCCCCGGCACCACCTACGACGCCGCCGAAGTCCAAGGCGTCTACAGCGTGGTGGAACCCACGGACATTGAACTGCCCTTCTACAAGGAAGTCCCCATCGCCCCCGGCGAAACCAAAACCCACATCACCGAAATCCCCGACCAATCCATCCGCCTGCCCCGCAGCCACCTCGACTCCCTGGAAATAAACCCCAGTGACGCCATCTGCACCACCATGGTCGGCGACAGCATGGCCGAACGCATCGAAGACGGCTCCACCCTCGCCATCGACCGCGGCCTGACCCAAATCGTCGACGGCCAAATCTACGCCCTCGAACACGACGGCATGCTCCGCATCAAATACCTGCACCGCATCCCCGGCAACCGACTGCGCCTGCGCAGCCACAACAGCACGGCTTACCCGGACGAAGTCTTCAGCGCCGAACAGATCGAGGCGCAGAACATACGGGTGATCGGCTGGGTGTTCTGGTGGTCCACCCTCAACAAACAGAGACCGCCGGTGTACGACTAACCCACCCGAACGGAAAGACAGGCAAAGCGCCTCGTGCCGAGGAGCTTTGTGGTGAAGAGCTTTTGTGGCGAGGGAGCTTGCTCCCGCTGGGCTGCGCAGCAGCCCCTGCTTTTCACCCTGAATCCCCTTAACCCAATGATTCCACACCACTTACCACTGGGATTCTGCCAAAAACCCGCGTATCCTCCGCCCCACATTTGCGAGCCCACACCTCGCACCGACAAGGCAGATCACTTTCTGACCAAGTCCCACAGCCGGCCGCAAGAGCCGGATGTACGTTTTGAAGGCTGGTGAGGTTTGTCAAAAACGAACTGAGTTAGTCAACGAGAAGCCGGCCATAAGCCGGCTTTTTAATGCAGGCTTGAAATTTATTCTCACTTTCCAAACCTTTTACAGCCTTATTGTATGAAGGTTTTTGTAGAAGTGGCTGCTCTGGTCGCTGAGAACCTAGTCCCTCTGGACAGACCCTTTGGATGCTAGCTTCCATGAGTGAGCTAGGAAAAACATAACCATGTCGATGATTGCCCCTACTCCTTAAGGGCGTGGTGCAGTTGAGAAAGGCATTCGGATCCTCGCTTGATCTCACACTCCCAAACGGTAATAACCCTCCAGCCGAGGGACCTCAAGGCGTAAACATTTTCGAGGTCTCTCTCAACATTTCTGGAGAATTTTGCTGCCCAGAATTCGCTCCGGGTCTTAGGTGTAGTAGCGTAGCGACACCCCGCATGGCGATGCCAAAAACATCCATGTACAAATATACAGGTCCGTAGCTTGGGAATTACAATGTCAGGCTTCCCAGGGAGGTCCTTGCGGTGCAGGCGGAAGCGGTAACCATTGGCATGAAGAAACCGGCGCAGCGCGAGCTCAGGCTGCGTATTTTTGCCAGTTATTGCTGCCATCATCCTCGACCTGGTCTCTTTATCTACAACATCCACTTTCGATTACCTTTGGCAGATGTAGCTCATGAATTGTGACAACCCTTTACAGGTCGTGGATCTCTTTGCCGGCCCCGGCGGCCTAGGTGAAGGGTTCTCTTCACTCAGTGAGGGCAGAAGCTTTGATATATTAGTCTCTGCCGAGATGGATCCGTTCGCTCGATCTACACTGAGACTTCGTGCATTTTATCGAGCGCTAAAAAAATACAACCCAGCAGCCCTTGCCGATTATTATTATTACTGCGAAACGGCTGGTGTGGCACAACCTTGGACCTCAGACAGTTATAAAGAATGGCAACATGCCGACGCCGAAGCTCGTCAAATTAAACTCGGAAGCGTAGAAGGAAATGCCGAACTAGATCGGATTTTGGAGAAACGATTGGATACCAGTAAACCTTGGGTATTAATTGGTGGGCCTCCTTGTCAAGCTTATTCAATTGTTGGGCGCGCGCGCAACAAAGGAAATGTCGACTATAAGGCGGAAGATGATCATCGTCATTTTTTGTACCGGGAATACCTGCGAATAATCCAGAGCAAGCGCCCTGCTGTATTTGTCATGGAGAATGTCAAAGGTATTCTTTCCTCAAAAGTTGGTGGCACGCAAATTTTCCCACAAATACTCCAAGATCTTGCCGACCCTGACGCGGCACTGGGAATAAAAAACGGAACTGGTAAAAAATATAAAATCTGCTCTTTAGTTTCAGATGACATCTATGAGTCTGGCATGACGCCAGACTCTATAGACTTTAATAATTTTATAATACGAGCGGAAGATTACGGCATTCCGCAAGGTCGCCACAGAGTTATACTAGTAGGCGTATCCGAGGATTATGTTGATGGCATAAGCGAACACAAACTTGCATCCGCTCCACCGGTCACCGTCAGGGACGTTCTTGGCAACCTCCCTCCGCTGCGCAGTACGCTTTCCAGAGGAAATGATACCCCAGACAAGTGGTGCAACGAAATTTTGGGACATCTCGAAACCCTATATAAGGATCTTATTTCGTCCGAAAACAAGGATCTCACTTTAGAGATGAACCTTAGGATATTTCGAGATTCATTTTCGGGCGGACGTTTAAACAATGGAGGACTACGTGTTAAAAAAACCAGCTCTTGGAGTGGAGCAGTAAACACGGACGAATTAAATTCTTGGCTTACAGACTCTAAATTAGGCGTTTGGCTCAACCACGAAGCCCGAAGCCACATGAGCGCAGATCTTAAGCGCTATATTTATGCGTCAGTCTTTGCGCAGGCTCATCATTATTCCCCAAAGGGTCACCAAGAATTCAATCTTCCTGGATTAGCGCCCGATCATAAAAACTGGGAAAGTGGTAAATTTAGTGATCGTTTTCGGGTTCAAATTGATCGCCAGCACTCTTCCACCATAACCAGCCACATCTCGAAAGATGGACACTATTTCATTCATTACGACCCTAATCAGTGTCGCAGTTTGACTGTAAGGGAAGCGGCCAGATTACAAACCTTTCCCGATAATTATTTTTTTCTGGGAAATCGCACACAACAATACCATCAAGTCGGTAACGCCGTTCCTCCTCTACTTGCAAGTAAAATTGCGAGAGTAGTCGAGCGTATTATCAAGGGTAGAATTTCCTCCCAGCGTCCCGAAAGGACTGTGGCTTCCATGATCAGCTGAAAACGGGTTGCTATGGTAAATAACGCAATGCGACCAGCGAATCGGACTTGCGATATAGCTAAATTTGTGTAAAGAATGGTGGCCAATAGATGTCATGCCTTGTCGGCTAATCTATGATCAAAGCCATGCTGCGCGGCAGGATGGACTGCAAGGAATTAAAGCTAGCCCGCAGGGGGACAAGGATGCTTCTGTTCGAGACCATTTTGATTGACTTCCGTACCGGAAGGCGGCTGCGATGATAGAGGTTCAGCATCCTCCCCACGCAGCCTCCTTGCTCGAGTCAATGCGATCTATTGGATATACATTGGATTCGGCCGTGGCGGATTTGATAGATAACAGTATTTCCGCCCACGCAAAAGAGATTCATATCGAGTTCCGCCCTAACGATAACCCTTACATCGCGGTTATAGACGATGGGAAAGGTATGTCGCATGAGACGCTGCAGAACGCAATGCGACACGGCAGTAAAAACCCCCTTCTAGAAAGAAGTGGGGAGGATATGGGCCGCTACGGCTTAGGGTTAAAAACCGCTTCCATATCTCAATGTCGACGCATGACAGTCATTTCGAAACAAGAAGCGAATATAAGTGCCTATTGCTGGGACCTTGATGTCGTTATCGAGAAAGGCGCTTGGGTAATGCTTCAGCTGGAAGCATCAGAATACCAAGCTCTACCTCATTTTAATCAGCTTTCGTTGCAGAAAACCGGAACAATTGTATTGTGGCAAAACTTAGACAAGCTACTTATTGGAGAAACAGATCCAGAAAGTGCGCTAGGCATGAAAATGTTGGCCGCTCGCGAGCACTTATCACTTGTTTTCCATAGATTTCTAGCTAAAGAAGGAAGCAAACCTAAAATTTCAATAGCTTTGAACGGCTCTTTAATTGTGCCGTTTGACCCGTTCCTTAGCCATCACAAAGCCACACAGCCACTGGACGAGGAGATTTTTTCCGTAGAGGGCAAGAAGGTTGTGGTCAAACCTTTTATCTTGCCCCACATAAGCAAACTTAATAATAACGACACACAACTTGTTGGTGGAACCGAGGGAGTTCGAAGCCAGCAGGGTTTCTATATTTACAGAAATAGACGACTAATTATTTGGGGCACATGGTTTCGCTTGGCGCGAAAAGATGAGCTGAGCAAACTTGCACGCGTTCGGGTGGACATTCCAAATGCGCTTGATCATCTTTGGACCTTAGACATAAAAAAATCGGCTGCCCACCCGCCTGAGATAGTCCGATTAAATCTGAAGCGAACCGTAGATAGAATTAGAGCCGTAAGTGGGCGAACAATTACTTTTAAAGGCCGAAAAGTCTCTGACTCTGAGGTCGCTGCTGGATGGAATGAGGTTATCGATAGATCAGGGGTCCGATTCGACATCAATCGAAAGCACCCAATAATTTCAGAGTTCTCTAAATTTCTCAGTAAAGAAGGGCGGATGCAGTTCAACCTGATTCTAGGCGTTATTGAAAGCTCCTTTCCTGCAGACGCCTTGTATAATCGAATGGCGAGTGATATCAGATCTGACTTCGCCAACGATAGTTCAGTCGAAAGCATTAACGGCATGATCGCGGATCTTCTGAGCAATATGCCTGTGGACTCACCGGCTCGAAAACAACTGCTAATGTCCCTCCATTTGATTGAACCATTTAATTTGTATCCGGCGCTGACAAAAAAAATCATTGAGGAATATGAGTCATGAGTGAGGCTTCCAGGAAGGTATTGTCAGCGAACGCTCGGCGTTTGGAACTAGGTGTTATCACGGCACTGACGGTCGATGGAATTCCAACCGAGGGAGGTATTTTAGACTTAGCCTCCACTCTTCGGTCAATCCCCCCCTATACAGTCACCGATGAAGAGTTTGAAACCGTAATTAAGCGACTTCATGAGGCCCTTACAGTTGACATGGGATTGGGCGATTGTGTTTACGACGAACAAAACCCATGGTTAAGAGCTCGAAAAGCCGAAATCGACCCATTTTATTGGAATCGCTATAAAACAGACCTTTTGAAACAGGGGTGGGGTCCCAAGGTCGTTAACTCACTAGACAAGGTTACAGATGAGATCTTGGATTTAATGGGAGATCCATCGGGTCGCACCGGATGGCCTCGTCGGGGCTTGGTAATGGGCGACGTTCAGTCAGGGAAGACGTCAAATTATACTGGTCTTATCTGCAAGGCAGCGGATGCCGGTTATAAGCTAGTGATTCTGTTGACGGGCACGTTAGAAAGTTTGAGACGGCAAACCCAAGAACGCTTGGACGCGGGCTTCGTTGGGCTTGATAGTTCGGGCGTCGTTAATAACAGAAAACGCCATAGAAAAGAAATCGGAGTAGGACTAATTGACGCCGCGAGGTCAGCTGGGGTTTTCACATCTACAGTAGGTGATTTCAAAGCAACAACTGTAAATCAGTTAGGTTTTAGGTTAAGGGACTATAGGGAACCGGTACTCCTTGTTGTAAAAAAAAATAAGCGGATTCTCGAAAATCTTGCCGACTGGCTGGTTAACTACAATGCAAGCGCGGGGGGGAACATTGACATTCCCCTACTGCTGATTGATGACGAAGCAGATAACGCGTCCATTAATACAAACCCCAAAAAAGCAACTGCGATAAATTCGGCCATACGAGGACTGCTAAAAGTTTTTCCGAGGTCCAGCTACGTCGGATTCACCGCCACTCCCTTCGCGAATGTATTTATAAATCCCGACACCACAAATAATGTTGAGGGGGATGATTTATTCCCTCGTGATTTTATTTACACCTTGGAAGCCCCTACAAACTACGTTGGGGCGAGCCGGATTTTCAGCGAAACATCTGATTTGAAATGCTTAGAGGTAATTCACGATGCGGAAGAATATTTTCCTCGTGGACAAACCTCTGATAGCAACGTAGAGGGAGTCCCCCCCTCTCTAATAGACGCGGTTGTCTGCTTCTTCTTGGTCAATACACTGATGGATATCCGTGCTGGGATGCCAAAGCACAGATCCATGCTAGTAAACGTGAGTCACTTCACATTAATACAAGACCAAGTTAGGGATATCTTGGACCATGAGGTCCGCCTAATGCAGGGTGATATTCAGAATTATGCATCATTGTCTTTCGATGAGGCGATGCAAAACCAAACCATAAATACTCTTTTTAATAAGTTTCAACGGCTTTTTTCCAATTTGGAGGTATCTTGGAGCCAAGTCCAAGCCCAGCTTGTGGCCTCCACACTACCGATTCAAACTACAGCCGTAAACCAAAAAAGTGGACCTGCCAGCCTAGATTACGCCGCCTACAAAGAACATGGACTAAGAGTTATAGCGGTGGGCGGCAATAGCTTGGCACGCGGTTTAACGTTAGAAGGACTATGTGTCAGCTATTTCTACAGATCTACTCAGATGTACGACGCGTTGCTTCAAATGGGGCGGTGGTTCGGCTACCGCGTTGGCTATGAAGATCTGTGTAAAATTTGGATGACTGAGGAAACCGCTGATTGGTATGCTCATATTTCGGAGGCCACCGACGAATTGCGTAATGAAGTGCGTCGAATGCAGAATTCCCGCCTTAAACCAATTGACTTTGGTCTGCGCGTAAGGTCTCACCCTGAATCATTACTTATTACCGCCAGAAATAAAATGCGGGACTCGGACGAAATCATACAAATTATTTCTATAACTGAAGAAAGTTTAGAGTCGCCTAGATTATTGAAAGACCCTTCTATAGTTACCGCGAACTATAAGGAAGCGCAAAGTTTCATACGTTCAGTGATCTCCTGCCCAACTGCAAAACCTGAGAATGGCTCCTTTCCTGTATGGCGGTCCGTGCCGAAACAATTGGTTGTGAAATTCTTAAAGGCATTTGTCAACCACCCCCTTAGCGTCAAACTACAAACATCGAGTTTGGCAGACTTTATCGAGAAATCAGATGATGAAAAGCTCGATCACTGGGATGTGGCTTTACCAACAGGCAGCGGAGATTCAATCAAGTTTTTTGGTGACATAGAAGTCAAAAGGCGAATTCGGAAAATCTCCATTGATGAAAATATCAAAGCCTTGCTTGTTAACGGAAATAAACTTCGAGTGGGCTCTGCAGGTGATGAGAAAGTTGGATTATCTGAAGCTGAAGTTAAGGCAGCAGACCTTCGCTTCCGAAGCGAGTCCAAGAAAAGCGTTCAAACAATACCAGGTAAAGCATATGCTGCTGTTAGGCAGGCGCCGCTGCTGTTGATCCATTTGATTCAGCCCAGAGGTGAGAGCAATGAGGAAAGTCCTTATACGCTTCCTTCCGATTGTGATGCGCTGGTGGCAATAGGTCTAAGCTTCCCCTCTCTTAATGTGTCGAGTCACCGAGTCGCTTATCGGATTAATCTTGTTGAACTCAGAAACATTTTGTCTGGAGATAATCCCTCCATTGACGACAACGATGATGAGGACGATGAAGATGATGAATAAGGTTAAATCCATCTGGACGGCGATTAAGTCGGAAGGTGTCGGATCCGGTTTTCGCCGAATTGACGCGGAGCATTTGCTTGATTTTTACGCTGGTGTGGATTCAATAGGCCGGCTCACACTCTTGTTGATTACACAAAAAAAACCTAGTGTTGAGTTGGAACTCCAATCAGTAAAAATTCACAGCGCGCTCCGAGATGACAACCAATGGTCTCTACTTTTCATATTAGAAAAACCTGAGCTTTCCGAGTTGTTCTTGCTCTTCTGCGGAGACCTAATTGAATCCTCACGTCAATGTGGGGAGAAATCTAGAGGCCTTCCATTCGTTTTAGCTCGTCTTGTTAGCTGGCGCTTGCTATTTGAGCGAGGGAATTTCGATTTATTGACCGAAGGGCAAGTTCGAGGGTTGACCGGTGAGCTTCTTCACCTAAAGACACTAATTGGGACTATTAGCGCATCAGCGGCAGTTCAGAGCTGGAAAGGGCCTGATCGAGCTGATCAGGACTTCCAATTTGAAAAAAATGCGTGGGAGGTCAAGACAGTTTGGCCAGCGACCAATGAGGTTATAATAGCCTCAGAAAGACAACTTGACTTCACCCACCGAGAGTTGGAGCTCGTCGTTATCGAGCTCGGAAGTGGATCTGAGGATACGGAAGCTGGCTTCACACTTAATCAGTTGATTGATGAAATTCGAAGGATAATTAAATCAGATTTTGACACATATTTAGCGTTTGAAAGTTCACTACTGAGATCTGGCTATGTTATACGCCCTGAATATGATGCGTGGGTAATGACTATAGGCAAAGTAACCCGTTATAAAGTCAGCACTGGTTTTCCCTGTATTCGCCCACAAGATCTATCGACAGGAATTCGTAGTGTCAAATACAAACTAAACCTCCAAAGCTGCATACCTTTTCAGATATAGCGAACGAGTAAGTTATATGGATCTCCTCACATTTCATAAAGACATCATAGAGACCGTCCGTTCAAAAGCCGAATCTTCGCGCGACTTCATTCGCACCGCATTTGTGGAGGAGTGCGGAGAGAGGCTGGTAGAGGCGGAGGAGCTTCTCTCCTTCGAAATGTGCAGATTTGAGGGGGTCAATGGAAAGCGCAAAAGGCTTCGAGTGGACGGCTATTCATTCGATGATGCCGACAACTCGATGGCTCTTCTGATAGCTGAATTTTTTAATGAGGATGAAGTGCCCTCGTTTATTACTTCCGATGCAAAGGCTGCACTCGGTGATTTGCGTGCCTTTCTTGAAGAGGCATTGGAGGGCAACTTAACTGACGGGAGTGTAGACGAAAGCCAACCAGGCTTTGGCTTCGCATGTGACTTAATGAATTGGCATTCGAAAATAACGAAATATCGTTTCTATTTCGTTAGCGATGGCATGCTAAAAACTCGTCAGAAAGGATGGCCTGAAGATGCTGTGAGCGGTACCCCTGTCGAGTTCCACATCTGGGATATCGGACGATTCCATTCAGCTTATATCTCAGCTACTGGGCGCGATGATCTTGTTGTTGACTTTTCGACAAATAAAACGAGTGGTCTGAAATGCCTTGCTGCTGCCGAATCCCAGGGAGACTATAGCGCTTATCTTTGCATGATTCCCGGCGACACTTTAGCGGATATATACGACATTTACGGCAGCAGATTGCTTGAAGGTAATGTTCGAACATTTTTGAGTACAAAAGGCAAGGTTAACGCTGCAATACAAAACACGATTCGTAATCAGCCTGAAATGTTTTTTGCATTCAACAATGGAATTGCGGCGACGGCCGAAAATGTTGTAATAGAAGAGGATGCGGGGGGGACGCGTATTCGAAGCGCGGTGAACCTTCAAATTGTAAACGGAGGGCAAACCACGGCATCGTTAGCGTTTGCAAAAAGAGGTGGTACTGCACGTAAAGACTGCTTGGACCTCTCTAAAGTTATGGTGCAGATGAAGCTTTCTGTTCTGCCTCCGGAAAAAGCTGGGGAGTTAACTCCGGAAATTGCACGTTACGCGAATAGCCAGAACAAAGTTAGCGATGCAGACTTTTTCTCCAACCACCCGTTTCATATTCGCCTTCAAGAATTTTCTCGCCGACTGTTCACCTCTCCCAAAACCGGGGCACAATTTGGGACACATTGGTTTTATGAGCGAGCTAGAGGTCAGTATTTTAATGAACAAGCCAAGCTCACAAGCGCACAAAAAAACCACTTTTTAGTACAAAATCCAAAAAACCAGCTATTTACAAAAACCGATGTTGCAAAATATGAAAATAGTTGGCGTGAGCAACCCCATAGAGTAAGCATGGGAGCGCAAAAAAACTTTATATTTTTTGCTGACATCATTTCAAAATCTTGGATATCGGACGGCAAGACTTATAATGAAGAGTACTTTCGCAGCCTAGTTGCTCTAGCTATAATCTTCAGAAAAACGGAGTCTCTGGTTAGCCAACAAACATGGTACCAAGGAGGGTATCGTGCAAACATCGTAACTTACTCGATCGCCAAGCTTCATAATTTGATATCTGAGGATGCACTGGGCAAGCAATTCAACTTCAGAACTATTTGGGATCTACAGGCTGTTCCGCAGGCACTATGCGACCAACTTTCTATAATTGCAGAAAAAGTTTTTCTCGTGCTTACCGATCCTGACAGACCCAAAGATAACGTCACTGAGTGGGCAAAAATGCAAGCCTGCTGGGAACAAGTAAAAAATACCAAAGTAAAGCTAGTTTCAAACTCAGATGAATTTCTTCAGGATGTGCGCCTCTCTGTTGAGGATGGAAAAAAATCGAAGACGATGCAAAAAACTGATGACGGCATACAACTTCAAATTATGGTCGTAGACTTGCCCGGCGCGGAATGGACACGACTATTAAATTGGGGGATCAAGAAGGGGAAACTTTCGCCCAAGCAAGTTAGTCTATTGAGTATCGCAACTCAAATCCCCCATAAGCTTCCTACGGAACGCCAGTGTATCGAACTTTGGAAATTACGGGGACAGATGATTGAGGACGGCTATCTTGCCCTGTGAATACATGAAACTTTATTGATCAGTCTTTTTTGTATCCACCCTAGTTTTCGTAAAGGTCTTGCTATGCAAGACCTTTTGTTGCCGAAGGACAGCTTGCGCCCCGCTCTACCTCACCTCAACAATATCCAAAGCCCGATTCGCCAACAGTTCACTCACCTCAATCACCTGCAAAATACCCATCGCAACACGCCGTCGCGATCCCTCAAGATCGAACACCAAATCACTGATCATTGCATTCGCCGAAGCCAGGTTTTCGCTGAGATGGGCAAGCAGACATTCCGAATCAACATCCGGTGCGATACGGAAGATGGTGTTGGGTTTGTCGGACGTTTCTTTCTTCGGCGTAGGCTTCAGATAAAAATCCAAAGCCCGGTTCGCAGCATCATCGAGCTTCTTGTTACGAGCAGACTGAACGCGAGACACAGCTTCGTCGGTAGCTGGCGGGTTCGGTGTAATCTTGACCATGGTAAAGCTCCTAGAGTCTGTTGGAGCTACCACCCTTCGCTGCGAAACGAAGTATGGGGTGGCAGCTGTACGCGGGTTCGCAGACCGGGACTCTAGGGACCGGCAGACCCGAAGGTCTCCCACGCACAGCCACCTCTGACGAAATCACAGACATGGGCGATCTGCTTTTCGAAGGTGACGTTGTGCGCCTATAGAGTCCGGGCTGCGAAACCCGATCACTGATGAGCAGTGACGGATTCAAACTACCGAGGGGACTCAAGGTGCACAAGCCGGCGGATTCTGGCGTAGTTGTAGGCAATGGCGCAAGGCGATGTCGGTCTTGGCTAGTCTCGTGGAGTCACGATAAACAGTTGGCCGGAAGGTTGCTGACACACAGCCATCGCGAGCAGGCTCGCTTCCACAGAGGAGCAGCATGTGTGCATATGTCGCTGCTGGCGACATGACGATAGAACGTGTCGCTGAAATCAATAAATGGCGACACGTCAGGCACTTCAAACATAGGACTGGCGGAGCGGGTTTACTCGTGAATGCGGTGCGTCAGCGTCAAGTATGTTGGCCAGCATGGCGCGTCACGAGCAAGGAGCGACGCTGCGGTTGGGGAAATTGTGCAAGAGGTACTTGCACAACTTCTCTATCGGCTTTACGTCTGTGACTAGGACTCGCGCGCCCCGGAACGCTGCTCGGCCAGGATGTCCTCAACCGTGCGTTCATGACCTGCCTTCACCAGTTTCAAGTCGTATCCGGCCGCTTCCAATAACCGGACAAGGGCCGAGACCCATTGTTTCCATACGCGCCACCGTTGAACGTGAGACGCCAGCGCGACTGGCCAAGGCTTTCTGGCTCAAACGGGCCTCCCCTCGAGCCTGTTTCAGCATTTCGGCCACATCAAACAGGGTGGTCATTTGTAGCCCTTGAGCATCAAAAATCCATATTTATCTAATTACTGTAGCCGTGGAGACACAACGCCACGTGTATTTTGATTCGTGATTAGTGCAGCACCTTGTTGCACAAATGGATCGACGATTTTCTGGATGTTTCTAAACCTGACAGCCTTTTATCCAATCTCTCGCCTACAAAAAAGGCCTTGCCATGCAAGACCTTTTTTCACACCCGGGGTAAGCGCGGCCCCTTGTTACCTCACCTCAACAATATCCAAAGCCCGATTCGCCAACAACTCACTCACCTCAATCACCTGCAAAATCCCCAACGCAAAATGCCGTCGTGATCCCTCAAGACCAAACGCCAAATCATTGATCATGGCATTCGCCGAAGCCAGGTTTTCACTGAGATTGGCAAGGAGACATTCCGAATCAACATCAGGTGCGATACGGAAGATGGTGTTGGGTTTGTCAGACGTTTCGTTCTTCGGCGTAGGCTTCAGGTAGTAATCCAACGCCCGGTTGGCAGCCTCATCAAGCTTGTTGTTACGAGCAGACTGAGCGCGAGATACATGCTCATCTGCGGTCGGAGGGTTCGGTGTAATTTTTGCCATCGACTTAGGTTCCTGTAAGTGATGCTGCAGCCACCTCGCGACTAAACGAGAGGGCGGCAGCTGTGCGCAGGTTAGTCGACCGGTGAACCTAAGAATCCCGGCGCGCCCGGGGGCGCCCTGCGCACAGCCACCATCAATACAGGAACAGCAAAGCCTGTCCGACGGAGACTTGGTACGCCTTAGGTTGAGACGGGCGACTAAACCCGATCACTGATGAGCAGTGACAGGACCCAAACTACCGACGCGACCCAAGACGCACAAGCCGGCGGATTCTGGCGTAGTTGTAGGCAATGGCGCAAGGCGATGTCGGTCTTGGCTAGGCTCGTGGAGACGCGATAAACAGCTGGCTGGAAGGTTGCGGATGCACCGCTATCGCGAGCAAGCTGGCTCCCACAGAGGTGCTTGTGTACATACGTCGAAGGGGAGTGCATTCGCGACTGGCTGCATCCTTGCAGCCAGTCGCGAGCGGGTTACGACTCGTTGTTCAACGGGGCTTGCGACCACCATCGCAATAAATCAGGCGGGACATCTCGATCATATCCACAACGGTTTTGTCATCGACCTCAAACCCGCTGCCTGAAACCCCTGTATTGCTACTACTTAAGCGTAACGTCGAGCATCGGCGGAATGTACCCATAGTCGTACTCAGCCACCACAAACGTCTGCTGCCCTTTTATTTTCAAGCCCACCGTGGGGGCCTCGGTGCCACCCACACGAATCTGCGTGCCGGTTTCGTCGGTCGGTACGCTGTCGATGAAGGAGGTCACCAGGCCGTTTGGCATTACATAGTGCGAGTAGGTCTGGAATGGTTGGGAGGACGGGTTGCCCAGTACCAGGCCGGAACCGTTGAGCGGCACGTAGGGGCCGAACAGCGAGTCCGCGACGAAACCGTACACACCGTCCGGCCCGGTCACACCGTCGGCGTAGGTGAAGGTGTGGCTGATCGTGAACAGGTAGTACTTGCCATCCTGGAACACGAAGTGCGGACGTTCGGTCTGGTCGTTGACGCCCACGGCCGTCAGCAGGGGCGGCAACATTTCCCAGTCGTCACCATCCGCGTCGCGGGCTACGGCAATGCCGACACAGGCGGTCTGGAAGCGCGAGTTGCCGACATCTTCATAACCCGGTGGCACGTCGCCGATTTCGGCCTCGCCCACTTTGTGCGAGCCACGCTCGCCGGCCACGTTGCCCTCGAACAGCATGTACAGCTTGCCATCTTTCGGGTCGCGGAAAGGCCATGGGTCGCGGAAACCCCAGAAGGCGTTTTGGGCTTCGGTCTGGTACATCTTGCCGTCGGCCTCGAACAGTGGCTTGACCTTCTCGAAGCCGACCATGCTGACACCGTGTTCAGTGGTCACTACCCGACCGCGCACCTTGACGATGGTCGCGCCTGGAGTGACGGCGGTGTAATACAGGTCCACTTCACCTCGGTCGTTCAACAGGATCGGCGTACCGGCCCATTCGCGAGCGGTCGGCGAAACGCCTTCGGCCATCACACGGCCGCCGAATTCCCAGTTCTTGCCGGTACGAGAAAACCAGTAGTACATCTTTGCCCGACCATGGCGATCGTTCCAATCGCGGAGGATGTCGTAGTTGCCGTCCTCATCAAGGTACGCCGGGTCGTTTGGATGACGATCGGCCGTCAGGGTGAAGATCACCGACCAGCCATCGACGGATGTCACGTTACCGTCCAAGTCGCGTAGGGGCATGGTGTCCCAGATGAACACGTCGTTGTTCAGTACCGGGAAATCCGCGCTGACCAGCGGCTGCGTGGTGGTGGGATCGTCCGCCCGGACTTTCAGCGCATCAGCGCGGGTCCAGAGGCTGGGTTGATGGGGGGTTACACCGAATTTTTCAGTGGTGGTTTTCATAAGGTAATACCTCGTCCATGAATGGATTCAAATAAATGATGCTTGAGAAATACTGGATGCGCATACAGTGAAGCCACCTTATAGAGGCTCATGCATGCGGGTCAAGCAAAAAAATGCATTTGTGCATAATTTGGTTTTTTCTTGAGGCTGATACGTTTCAGCCTTGAGCGTTTGCAGAAGTTAGTTCGCGGGAAGATCGACGACGTTGCCGGCACGCTCGGTGCTCTGAGCCGCTGCTCAGTGGAAAGCTTGCATAACTGGCGACAGGTGGAAGTAGTGCATAGAGGGATTGCTCGACTGAGCTTGGGCGTCGTGCGCAAAGCTCAACAAGGCGGGGAGTCAGCGGTTCTGAGGGTGACGGGTGTATCGCTATCGCGAGCAAGCTCGCTCCCACAGGGTGTGCGGTGGCTGTGTTGTTTGTGCAGAAAAGCATCAGGCAGGTGACCAAACCTGCCCGATGCCAACGACCTGACCTGTTATCCCAACGTATTCAAACAAACCACCTTCGGCTGGGTCATTTCCTCATACGCAAACCGCACCCCTTCCCTGCCCAAACTGCCGTACTTGGAACCGCCAAACGGCATCGCATCGAACCGAAAATCCGAAGAGTCGTTGATCATCACGCCGCCCGCCTCGATCCGCCGTGCAGCGCTCATCGCGGTGCTGAGGTCGTTGGTAAAGATCCCGGCGTGAAGGGCGTATTCAGGTTCGTTAGCCAACGCAATGGCTTCATCGAACGTGTCGAACGGCTGCAACACCACCACCGGGGCGAAGGCTTCATTGCGCCAGAGTCGGCTGGAATGATCGACATTTTCCAATACGGTGGCGGCGTAGCAGGTGCCTTGGCGGCGGTGGCCGCAGAGTAAGGTGGCGCCTTGTTGCAGGGCTTCGTTCACCACCTGTTCGGCGTTCTGCGCGGCCTGCTGGGTGATCATCGGGCCGATGTCGGTGCTGGCGAGCAGTGGGTCGCCGACGACGAGGGCTTGGGCCTTTTGGACGAAGCGTTCGCGGAAGGCGGCGTAGATCGATGCCTGGATCAGCAGGCGTTGGGTGCCGATGCAGTTTTGCCCGGCGGCCCAGAAGGCGCCGGAGAGGCAGCTGTCGACGGCGGCGTCGAGGTTGCAGTCGGCCATGACGATGACGGGGGCGTTGCCGCCGAGGTCCATGGCGAGTTTTTTCAGTCCGGCGGTGCGGGCGATTTGTTCGCCGGTGACGAAGCCGCCGGTGAAGGAGATCATGCGCACGTCGCGGGCGGCGACCAGGGCTTTGCCCAGTTCCGCGCCGCCGGTGGCGACGGTGACCACGTTTTCAGGCAGGCCGGCGGCGACCAGGTACGAGACCAATTTGAGCGCCGACAACGGCGCCAGCTCGGACGGTTTCAGGATGACGGCGTTGCCGCCGGCAATGGCCGGGCCGAGTTTGTGGGCGACCAGGTTGAGGGGGTCGTTGTAGGGGGTGATGGCGACGATCAGGCCCAGGGGTTCGCGGGTGAACCAGCCCTGGCGCGATTCGGCGCCTTCGTAGGCGTCGAATGGCACGATTTCGCCGGCGTTGCGCTTGGCTTCTTCGGCGGAGAGCTTGAGGGTGTTGACGCAGCGTTTGACTTCTTTTTCCGCCTGTTTGAGGGTCTTGCCGGCTTCGTCGACGATCAGCCGGGCGAAGGCTTTGGCGTCGCGTTCGATGTTCAGTGCCGCGTGTTCAAGGATGCTAGCGCGGCGATGACGGGGGAGCGCGGCGCAGGCTTTTACGCCGCTGCGTCCGGTCTCGAGCAGTTGCGGGACTTCCGAGGCGCACACGTCGGCGACGGTGCCGACGATGCTGCCATCAAATGGGTTGAGGACTTCGATGTGCGGTTCGACGACCGCCAAGGCCAGGCGCGATACGTTCACAGGTTGTGCTCCTGTTTGCGGGTTGCCGATTGGTGGATGTGAATGATGTCCGACAGCAGCGCGAAGGCGGTTTCGGTGCGGCCTGCGCCCGGACCGGAGACGGTGACGGCGCCAAGCAGTTCGCTGGTGAAGGACACGGCGTTGGTGGCGCCGCTGACGCTGGCCAGTGGGTGGTCGTTGCTCAGCAGGCGCGGTTCGACGCTGGCGCTGATGGAGCCGTCGGCCTGGCGCGTGGCGGCGCCGATGAGTTTCCAGCGGGCGCCGTCGTGGCGGGCTTCTTCGATGTCGGCGAGGCTGAGGGCGGAGATGCCGCGACAGGTGACGTCGTTGACGGTGAGTTTGGCGTCCAGCAGTTCGTTGGCGAGGATGACGACTTTGAGGCGCACGTCATGGCCTTCGACATCCGCCGTTGGGTCGGCTTCGGCGTAGCCCAGTTCTTGGGCTTCTTTGACTGCTTCGGCAAATCCCGATCCGCCTTCCATGCAGGTGAGGACGAAGTTGGAGGTGCCGTTGAGGATGCCTTCGAAACCGGTGATCGAGCTGCCGGCCAGGGATTGTTTGGCGAGGCGAATGACGGGGGTGCCGCTCATCACTGAGCCTTCGTATTCGAAGGCGACGTTGTTGCGCTGGGCCAGGGCTTTGAGTTCGGCGCCGTGCAGGGCGATGGGGCCTTTGTTGGTGGTGACCACGTGCTTGCCGCGCTCCAGGGCCCAGCGGCAGAACGAGCTGGCGGGCTCGCCGTCCACCGGGTTGGTGAAGGTGGCTTCGGCGATGATGTCGGCGCCGCAGTCTTTGATCACGGCTTCGTTGAGAGCGTCGACGGTGCCGCCGGGCAGTTGAGCTATGGCGCCTTGGGTGGTTGGCAGTCTGGCCAGCGATGCGGCGTCGAGGCCGTGGCGGTCCATCACCGAACCGAGGAACAGGTCGGTCACGCCGACGATTTTCAGGGTGAAGCCGAGGTCGGTTTTCCACTGCTGGTTGCGCTCGGCAATCAGCTGAGCCAATGCCCGGTTCACACCGCCGAAGCCGACCAGCGCCAGTTTGTATTCAGTCATTTTTGTTATGTCCTTGATCCGGGTGATGAGGTTGTTGGGATCTAGGTTAGGGGGGTGGGCTGGGCAGTGAAATATGCCAATTTGCTCTATTTTTTGGGCGTTTTGACCAGGGGGTGGGCAAAGCGGTAAGCATGCTTGTTCCACTGGCCAGGCACATTCCTCTGTGGGAGCGAGCTTGCTCGCGATGGGGCCAGGTCAGGTACATCGATGGTGGCTGGTGTACCGCTATCGCGAGCAAGCTCGCTCCCACAGTTTTTTTCAGTGCTTGGTCTATCGGTGCTGGGCATGCACCTGCTTGGCTGATGCACCGCCGGCCGCTCTTGTGGCGAGGGAGCTTGCTCCCGTTGGGCTGCGCAGCAGCCCCTGGAGTTGGCCTGCGCGGTGGGTCAGGTAGATTGCGGTCAATCGGGTTGGGGCTGCTGCAGCCCAGCGGGAGCAAGCTCCCTCGCCACGGGGGTTGTGGTGGTTGGGCACATTCCTCCTGTGTGCGAGCATGCTCGCGATGGGGCTAGGTCAGGTACATCGATGGTGGCTGGTGTACCGCTATCGCGAGCAAGCTCGCTCCCACAGGTTTTCTCGGTGCCTGGTCCATTGGTGTCAGGAAATCCACCTGCTTGGCTGGCGCACCGCCGGCCGCTCTTGTGGCGAGGGAGCTTGCTCCCGCTGGGCTGCGCAGCGGCCCCTGGAGTTGGCCTCTGCGGTGGGTCAGGTGGATTGCGGTCAATCGGGTTGGGACTGCTTCGCAGTCCAGCGGGAGCAAGCTCCCTCGCCACGGGGTTGGTGGTGGCTGGGTATATTCCTCCTGTGCGAGCATGCTCGCGATGGGGCCAGGTCAGGCACATCGATGGTGGCTGGTGTACCGCTATCGCGAGCAAGCTCGCTCCCACAGGTTTTTCAGTGCTTGGTCTATTGGTGCTGGGCATGCACCTGCTTGGCTGACGCACCGCCGGCCGCTCTTGTGGCGAGGGAGCTTGCTCCCGTTGGGCTGCGCAGCGGCCCCTGGAGTTGGCCTGCGCGGTGGGTCAGGTGGATTGCGGTCAATCGGGTTGGGGCTGCTTCACGCTCTGAGCTCTTCCGTCAACATGCTTTCGTTGCCTCCGGTGCTCTTATCAAAGGCGAGTCGTGGCGGGCCAAGGCTTGTAAATAGACGCTCTCGTCATACTGGGATCCAGCATTCCAGCACCGATAAACGATCCTGATCCATTTAAAAGCCAGTGCCCTCAGGGCTGCTTGATGAGAGCAGCCTTTGGCCTTCTGCTGGCGATAGTACGCCCCTGCCCATACCGATTGATTGATGCTGTGGGCAGCCCACTCGACAAATGTCTGGCGCAAAAAGGTTGAACATTGATAGCGCCAGCGAACGATT
>NZ_FOTH01000056.1:0-20330 GCF_900114515.1 Pseudomonas sp. NFACC46-3 | reverse complement strand
TTTGGTTGCGGGAGCCGGATTTGAACCGACGACCTTCGGGTTATGAGCCCGACGAGCTACCAGACTGCTCCATCCCGCGTCTGTGTGGCGGCATTCTACAGAGGATCGCGCTGCTGTCAACCCTGGCCTCACAAAAAACTGTTCCGCTTCAAGCGGTTAGCCTTGGAGAAAGGCATTGTGACAGCGCTGTGACGCAGGCCCGGCAAGGGCTGAGCTCTATTGGCGGCTTCGTTGCGATTGATGAAGTAAATTTGTGTGGGCACTTTCGGCTCCCAACGAAGGATCTTTCAAACTACTGGTGCTATGTACAGGTGTCGGTGCGATACTGGTGGCCCGATTCGTCGCATACCCTGCTTCTTTATTTATGACGCAACGTAAGATCATTCATGTCGACTGTGACTGTTTCTATGCCGCTATCGAAATGCGCGATGACCCGCGGCTGGCCGGCAAGCCCTTGGCGGTGGGAGGCTCGGCGGATCGGCGGGGCGTGATTGCCACCTGTAACTACGAAGCGCGGGCCTATGGGGTGCGCTCGGCCATGTCCTCCGGCCACGCCTTGAAGCTTTGCCCGGACCTCACCATCGTCAAGCCACGAATGGATGCCTATCGGGAAGCGTCGAAGGAAATTCATACGATTTTCAGCGATTACACTGACCTGATCGAGCCGCTGTCGCTGGACGAGGCCTACCTGGACGTCTCCGCCAGCGCCCATTTCGGTGGCAGCGCCACGCGCATCGCCCAGGACATTCGCCGGCGGGTTTCCAACCAGTTGCACATCACGGTGTCGGCAGGCGTCGCGCCGAACAAGTTCCTGGCCAAGATCGCCAGCGACTGGAAGAAGCCCAACGGGTTGTTCGTCATCACCCCCGACCAAGTCGAGGATTTTGTCTCGGCCCTGCCGGTCAGCAAGCTTCACGGTGTTGGAAAGGTCACCGCCGATAAGCTGAACCGGCTTGGCATCGTCGATTGCCTGCAGTTGCGCCAATGGGACAAGTTGGCGCTGGTGCGCGAATTCGGCAGTTTCGGTGAGCGGCTCTGGAGCCTGGCTCGTGGGATCGATGAGCGGCTGGTGCACAACGACAGCCGACGGCAGTCCATCAGTGTGGAAAACACTTACGATGTCGACCTGCCTGACCTGGTGAGTTGCCTCGACAAGCTGCCGGAACTGATGGAAACCCTCAGCGGACGCATGGCGCGGATCGACAGCAGTTATCGACCGGGCAAGCCGTTCGTCAAAGTGAAATTCCACGACTTCACCCAGACCACACTGGAACAGGCCGGGGCAGGGCGGGACCTGGGCAGCTACCAGTTGCTGTTGACCCAGGCGTTCAACCGGGGCGGCAAGCCGGTGCGGTTATTGGGGATCGGGGTGCGGCTGGAGGATTTGCGCGGTGGGTTTGAGCAGTTGGAGTTGTTTGAGCGGTGAGGCTGTCGGTTGGCTGAATTCCTTGCCTTGCCTTGCCTTGCTCTTGTGGCGAGGGAGCTTGCTCCCGCTGGGCTGCGAAGCGGCCCTTGAATCTGCCGCCTCGGTGTGTCAGGTTCATTGAGTCAACCGCTATTGGGTCTGCTGCGCAGCCCAGCGGGAGCAAGCTCCCTCGCCACAAGAGAGGTTGACCAATCCAAGCTGGACTCAGTTGGCGCCAGGATCCGCCACCAACCGTCCACCATCCTTGGTCAGTGCTTTCAAAAACTCGGTTTGCAACTCCGGATCATTGCGGGTCAGTTCGATCAGGCTCTGTTCCAGTTCGCTGGCCTCTTCTTCAAGCCCCAGCTCCGACAGGCGCTTGACTCGATGCACCCATTGGCTCACCTCGTCATCTTCCAGGTCGTCGTAGATCAACGCGTGGGCTTCCAGCAGCTTGCTGCGCAGGGTGCTGCTGATGCTCAGGGATGAATCGGTGTGCACTTCGTCCTGGGCATCCGTCACGCTGATCTGCAATTTGCCGAATTGGCTCAGGTCCTGCTCGGCGAACGGGCTTTCCAGCAGGTTCAGGCGCAGCACGCCGTTACGGTCGGTGCTCAGCTCGAAGGTTTGCCGGGCGGCCTTGACCTCCACCGGGCGTTCGCTCCAAGGCAGGCTCGAGTGTTCCGTACGCTTGTCGCGCTGGACTTCGTCGATGCCCGCCAGGTTCTGCTGGGCGCGGCCATGGGAGGGGACGTTCATGAACGGGTTGAGCCCGGCGAAGCCATAGCTGATCCAGTCACGGGTCGCCGAGTCCGGCAGGTTGCCAAGGGCGAACACATTGACCACGTTCGCACCGACGCCGGCCACCACGGCCACCGCGCCCAGGGGAATCTCGTAGATCTCCCGCCAGGGTTGGTACGGCGTGTAGCGATCGTAATGACGAGTGACCTCGAACTCGGTGACTTCGAAGGTCTTCTGCTCATTGATGCGCACCCGACGCTGCGGCAGGTCGAGCACCTTGGGTTCGCCCACGTCGATTAGCAGGCTGTGGTCGAGCAATTTGCGCTCGATCCGCTCTTCGTGCTCGCTGCGTTGCGACATTTGGTTGGCACAGCCGCTGACCAGCAGGGCGCCGCACAGGGCGGCGCCACCGAGGCCTAAGGTGTTTCGCTTGAACATGACGTCTCTATCTGGTGTCAGCGGCGGATACGGGCCTGGAGGAACGACAGCACGTCGGCGACCGGCAGCGCTTGCGGCTCGGCTTCGGTGCGGCTCTTGTATTCCAGGTTGCCTTCGGCCAGGCCACGGTCACTGACGACGATCCGATGCGGGATGCCGATCAGTTCCATGTCCGCGAACTTGATGCCGGGGCTGGTTTTCTTGTCGCGGTCGTCCAGCAGCACTTCGAAGCCGGCGGCCGTCAGTTCGGCGTAGAGCTTGTCGGTGGCTTCGCGCACCAGGTCGGTTTCATAGCGCAGCGGAACCAGGGCAATCTGGAAAGGCGCCAGCGTGTCGCTCCAGATGATGCCTTTCTCGTCGTTGTTCTGCTCGATGGCGGCAGCTACCACGCGAGAAACACCGATGCCGTAGCAGCCCATTTCCAGGGTGACCGGCTTGCCGTTCTCGCCCAGTACTTCGCACTTCATCGCCTTGCTGTACTTGTTGCCCAGCTGGAAGATGTGCCCGACTTCGATACCGCGCTTGATTTCCAGGGTGCCCTTGCCGTCCGGGCTCGGGTCGCCGGCCACGACGTTGCGCAGGTCCGCGATGGTAGGAACCGGCAGGTCGCGTTCCCAGTTCACGCCGAAGTAGTGTTTGTCGTCGATGTTGGCGCCGATGGCGAAGTCGCTCATCAATGCCACCGAACGGTCGATGATGATCGGCAGCGGCAGGTTCAGCGGGCCGAGGGAACCGGCACCGGCGCCGATGGCGTCGCGCAGTTCGGCTTCGGTAGCCATGACCAGCGGGCTGGCGACGCCTGGCTGGTTGGCGGCCTTGATTTCGTTCAGCTCGTGGTCGCCACGGACGATCAGGGCAATCAGCTTGCCTTCCTCTTCGGCCCGCACGATCAGGGTCTTGATGGTGCGTTCAATTGGCAGGTCGTAGCCTTCCACCAGTTGGGCAATGGTCTTGGCGTTCGGCGTGTCCACCAGGCGCAGCTCTTCGGTCGGCGCGGCGCGGGAGGTTTCCCGTGGCACGGCTTCGGCTTTCTCGATGTTGGCGGCGTAGTCGGAGCCATTGCTGAAGACGATGTCGTCTTCGCCGGACTCGGCCAGTACGTGGAACTCGTGGGAGCCGGCACCGCCGATGGAGCCGTTGTCGGCTTCAACCGGACGGAATTTCAGGCCCAGACGGGTGAATACGTTGCAATATGCCTGGTGCATGCGGTCGTAGGTGACTTGCAGCGAGGCCAGGTCGGTGTGGAACGAGTAGGCGTCCTTCATGATGAATTCGCGACCGCGCATCAGGCCGAAGCGTGGACGGATTTCGTCACGGAATTTGGTCTGGATCTGATACAGGTTGATCGGCAGCTGCTTGTAGCTGCTCAACTCGTTGCGCATCAGGTCGGTGATCACTTCTTCGTGAGTCGGGCCTGCACAGAAGTCGCGACCGTGACGGTCTTTGATGCGCAGCAGCTCAGGGCCGTATTCTTCCCAGCGCCCCGATTCCTGCCACAGCTCGGCCGGTTGGGTGCCCGGCATCAACACTTCCAGGGAGCCGGCAGCGTCCATCTCTTCGCGAACGATGGCTTCAACCTTGCGCATGACCCGCAGGCCCATTGGCAGCCAGGTGTACAGGCCCGAGGCGAGTTTGCGGATCATGCCGGCACGCAGCATCAACTGATGGCTGATCACGACGGCGTCGGAAGGCGTTTCTTTCTGTGTGGCGAGCAAATATTGACTGGTGCGCATGGTTGGCCGTTGTCGGTTGCTGATGACGAGAAGTGACGGGGCATTGTACGGGCGAGATGCCCTGGCGTACAGGCGCGTGGCCGGTCGCCCGATGCGAACGCCGGTTTCCCCGGCGTTTTCTGACGTTTCCTACGACTCTTCCGCAGGTCGGGTGGGCGTCGGTTCGGCGGTGGGCGTCGAGCCCTGGCGACGGTTCTCCTGGAACCAGTGCAAGGCGATCAGCAGCAGGGTCGGAACGCCCAGCAACGCGGTGATCAGGAAGAAATTGTGATAGCCGAACTTCTCCACCATCACCCCTGAATAACCACCGATCAGGCGCGGCAGCAACAGCATGATCGAGCTGAGCAGGGCGTATTGGGTGGCGGAGAATTTCAGGTTGGTCAGGCTCGACAGGTAGGCGACGAACGCCGAAGTGGCCAGGCCGGAGCTGAAGTTGTCCAGGGAGATAGTGACAATCAGCATCTTCAGGTTGGCGCCCATGTCGGTGAGCATCAGGAAGAGGATGTTGGTGCCCGCCGAGGCGACACCGCCGATGAACAGGATGGGCAGGATGCCGAAACGTACGATCAGCAGGCCGCCCATGCCGGCGCCGACGAGGGTCATGATCAGCCCGAAAATCTTGCTGACGCTGGCGATCTGGTCCTTGGTGAACCCTTGGTCGATGTAGAACACGTTGGCCATGACACCCATGACGGTGTCAGACATGCGATAGGTTGCGATCAGTCCGAGCAGCAGCAGCGCCTGCCAGCGGTAACGCAGGATGAAATCGTTTACCGGCGTCAGCACCGGCGCTAATCCGCGGCGGCCCACGGCCGACAGGCACAGGGCGGTCAGGATGATATAGAGGATGGCCCGCAGGAACGCGCGGTCTTCGAGCAGCAGGTCAAGCAGGCTGACGCCCTCGAACAGCACGCTGGCGAAGTCGGTGTTGTAGAGCTGGGTGAACATCGCCGGGACAGACACCAGCAGCACGATCAGTACGAACACCGACGCCAGTTGATGGGCGAACGAGTAGCGTCCGGCCTGCAGTTGGGTGCGCAGAGGCACCGGCGGTTCGCGCATGAACAGCGAGGTAAGCAACGCCGGGACCATCAATACGCCGAACAGCAGGTAAGTGCCGGCCCAGGCCGAGTGTTTGTAGCTGAAGCCAGTGGAGCCAAACCCTTCGGCGAAAAACAGCGCGCCAGCAGTGGCCAGCAGTGCCGCGATGCGGTAGCCGGACATGTAGCTGGCGGCGAGGGCGGCCTGGCGGGTGTCGTCGGCGATCTCCAGGCGATAGGCGTCGACGGCGATGTCCTGCGTTGCAGAGGCGAAGGCCACGATGACGGCGATGGCGATCAACCATGACAGGTGTTTCTGTGGGTCGCAGAACCCCATGCCGATCAGGCCGAGGATTACTAGGCCTTGGGAGAGCACCAGCCATGAACGCCGACGCCCGAGTTTACCCAGCAACGGCAGGCGCCATTGGTCGAGCAGCGGCGACCAGACCCATTTAAAGGCATACGCCAGGCCGATCAGGCTCGCGTAGCCGATGGTTTCGCGGGCCACACCGGCTTCGCGCAACCAGACCGAAAGTGTGGAAAACACTAGCATGTACGGCAAGCCGGCGGCGAAGCCAAGCAGCAACAGCACGAGCGTCGAGGGACTGGCATAGGCGGCGAGGGCGGCGCGCCAGGTTTTACGGGGCATGGGCTGGAGTCTGCCTCAAAAATTGCGAAAACAAAGCGCGCACTCTAACCGCTGTGCTCTACCGGGCGCCAGCCATGGCGCTGAATATCAACACGATTGTTCAGGACACTGATGCCTTCCATGCGCAGGCGTGCGCGCTGTTCATCCCCTGAGGCGCTGCCCGCCGGTAGGCTGATCCGACCGCCGGCACCCAATACCCGATGCCAGGGCAGCTTCGTGTCGTTCGGCAACTGGCTGAGAGTCCGCCCGACCCAGCGCGCCGCGCGGCCCAGGCCGGCCATTTCAGCCAGTTGGCCATAGGTGACGACCTTGCCCGCCGGCACTTGTGCCAGGGTCAGGTAAAGGGTCGTGCGGCGGATCTGGGCGGCGTTCTCGGTGTCCGTTGGGGTGTCAGTCACGTAAAGGTTCCTGAATGAGGTGTCCGTCTGTAGATTAATTCCTACGAGGCGGGTTGAGAAATGAACTCATCCGCCCTACATGGGTCAGTCCTTGCTGAGGTGTCATCCTGGGGGATAATGCCGCCTTTTCACTGAAAACTTGAGCCCATTATCGCTTATGTTGTCTAGAACCCTGTTGTGCCTAGCTGTTACCAGCGCCTCCATGCCCTTGCTTGCCGATACCGTCTGGTTGAAGAACGGTGACAAGCTGACCGGTAAAATCACCGTTTTCGATGGCGGCAAGTTGCTGATCCAGACTGATTACGCTGGCGCGATTCCCATCGACTGGAAACAGGTCAAAACCCTCGAAAGCGACCAGCAATTGCTGGTCAAGCAGGATGCCTACACTGGCGAGAAAGCCAAGGCGCTGCAGGCCGCCGAGGATGGCAAGGTCACCTTGGCCAACGGTGATGCGCCCAAGACCGTTGATCTGGCCAGCATCCAGCAGATCCTCAAGCCCAAGCCGGTGGTCGAGGACCTGGTGTGGAAAGGCAACATCGATGCCGCGCTGGATTACCAGCGTGCGGAAAACGATACCGACGATTACGACATCGACTTCAAGACCTCGGCTCGCCACGGCAGATGGCGGCACACCGCCGAGGGTGAATACAACCGTGAGTTCCAGGACGATGTGGTTTCCGCCGATAACTGGCGCCTGGAATATTCCCTCGACCGGTTCCTGACGGACAAATGGTTCTGGCAAGGCCGCCTGAACTACAAGCGTGACAAAGTCGAAGACCTGGCGCGCCAGCGCGTGGTGGGTACCGGTCCGGGTTATCAGTTCTGGGATGACGAGCTGGGCGCGTTCTCGCTGGGTTCGCTGTTGAACCGCACCGACTATGAATACCGCGACGGCGGTAAGGACAACTTCTATTCCGTCGCCATGAAATGGGACTACAACCGCTACCTGATTGGCAAGCGCGTCGAGTTCTTCACCAATGGCGAAGTGGGCAAGCCGCTGTCCGACGTGGCGGATTATGCCTACGACGCCGAGGTGGGGCTGCGCTACAAGGTCACCGATTGGGCGTCGCTCAACCTCAAGGCTGAGAAGGATGTCATCGAGGGCACTGAAGACAGTGACTTGAGCAAGACGCGGTACACGGCAGGGTTTGGCGTGACCTGGTAATTCGGGCTCACCCACACACACCTGTGGGAGCGAGCTTGCTCCCACAGTTTTTTTGTGCCCTGGGAAAAACACCCAGGCACAAAAAAGCCCCGCTTTTGAGGGCGGGGCCTTTTACTAAAGCAAGGACAAGTTAGATAACTTGAACTTCTTCAGCTTGCATGCCTTTCTGACCGCGGGTAGCGATGAAAGAAACCTGTTGGCCTTCTTTCAGGCTTTTGAAGCCGTCGGATTGGATAGCTTTGAAGTGAACGAACAGATCGTCACCGGATTGTGGGGTGATGAAGCCGAAGCCTTTTTCATCGTTGAACCACTTAACGGTACCGGTTTGGCGATTAGACATGGTGTAACTCCTTGAACAAAGATAACTGCGACTCAGGAAGAACCCTGGCCGAGACTGAGTGCAAAGAGCAGGAAAAATTCTTGTAGATGGTTGGATCGAAATTCAACATATCGTGTAGAGATTCTCAGTGACACAAGCAGCACAGTGGCGCCACCTTAACCCTTTTTCCAGAATGTGCCAATGGTCTTTGCGAAGGTTTCTCTTATTTGGTGACTGACGGCGCGGGCGATGGCCGGCAGGACCCGGAAATCAAGGCGGATCGGCGAGATTTGCGTGCCGCGCTTTGAACTCGGACCCGTGCCCCAGTAAGATGCCGGACGTATTTTTTCCACCTCGCTATTTCAGGAAACCGCCATGAGCATCAAATCGGACAAGTGGATTCGCCGCATGGCGCAAGAGCACGGCATGATCGAGCCCTTCGTCGAACGCCAGATGCGTGGCGAAGGCGCCGACCGGCTGATCTCCTTCGGTGTCTCCAGCTACGGCTACGACGTGCGCTGCGCCGACGAATTCAAGGTGTTCACCAATATCAACTCGGCCACCGTCGACCCGAAGAACTTCGACGAAAAGAGCTTCGTCGACGTTAAAAGCGACGTTTGCATCATCCCGCCGAACTCCTTCGCCCTGGCCCGTACCGTCGAGTACTTCCGCATCCCGCGCAACGTGCTGACCATCTGCCTGGGCAAGAGCACCTACGCCCGTTGCGGCATCATCGTCAACGTCACGCCGCTGGAACCCGAGTGGGAAGGTCACGTGACCCTGGAGTTCTCCAACACCACGACCTTGCCGGCGAAAATCTACGCCAACGAAGGTGTGGCGCAGATGCTGTTCCTGGAATCCGATGAAGAGTGCGAAGTGTCCTACAAGGATCGTGGCGGCAAATACCAGGGCCAGCGCGGTGTGACCCTGCCGCGTACCTGAATCTGACGAGCTGTTGGAATTCCTGGGCGGGCAGACACTCTATTGCGTGTACTGCCCGTTTTTGTGTGTCAGCGCAGCGGGCCTTCGCTCAGGAGTTGCTCTATGAAGATCGATCCGCGAATCAGTGCCGAACTGGCAAGGCTTGAGCCCAATCAGATCGGCGTCATGGCCTGGTCATTGCTGGCCCATCCTGTCGAAGCGGCGGGCGGCATCCCTGGCCAGCCTGATCCCGACACCCCCAACGAACAACCTACCGAACCCGGCGAGCCTACGCTGCCGGATGAGCCGCCTCCTGCGCCTGTGGCATGACATCAGCTGCAAGTTGCGAGCTGCAAGCTGCAAGTTGAGACACCTAGCCTTGGCTTGAAGCTTGAAGCTTTCAACTGACAGGCCATATTTCGTTATCGCCGATGACAAAAATCCTGCAATCGCTGCCCTGCTCGACCCGGTAACCGCCCGTGAACGCACCGAAGGCCGGCAGCAGGCTGATCTCGCTGCCCAGCCGAAAGCAGGCCAGGCGAAGGCGTTGCCGGCCCTTGCCGCTCAGGTGGTAGACCGGGTGCACGTGACCGGCCAGCACATGGCGGCTGGGATGTGGGGCAGGCTCGTGTTGCACGGCGAAAGGGCCCAGAAGCAACGGCTCCGGTACGACGCGAATGTTCAGCGCTGGCGGTGGGTCACCGGCGCGTTTGTCGTGGTTGCCACGAATCAGCGTCATGGCCAGGTGCGGATGTCGCACACGCCAATCGGAAAGTGCCTTCAAGGTGCCGGGCGCATGAGAGCCGGGACCGTGGAGAAAATCCCCGAGAAAAATCAACTGTCGGCATGGCAGGCTGGCCAGCAACGCATCCAGCACGGCGATGTTGCTGGCGGTGGTGCCGTGGGGCACCGGTTGCCCGAGGCTGCGATAGGCGGCGGCCTTGCCGAAATGAACATCGGCCACCATCAGGGTTTCCTGGGCGGGCCAGTACACGGCTTTTTCCGGGAGCAACCAGAGTTCTTCGCCGGCCAGGCTGACGGGGTAAGGCGCTGGCATCAGGTGTCACCGCGATCGGCAGTCTTTTCCAGTTCGCTGACCATCCGCCGGATGCGGTCGGCGAGCTTTTCCGAACTCATGCTTTCCCGGAATCGCTCCACCAGCAGCGGAAACCCGAGCGGGGTGGGGCGCTTGATCACGTGCAGGTCCAGCTTCAAGGTATTGAGGCGTTGCAAGGTCTGCTCCAGTCGACGGATATCCAATTCTTCGCGCAAGACTTCCTCCCCGGCCTGGGCCAGCAAGAGATTGTCGGCGTCGTATTGCTTGAACACCTGGAAGAACAATCCGCTGGACGCCTGGACTTGCCGGGTGCTTTTCGGTGCGCCGGGATAGCCGGCAAAGACCAGTCCGGCGATCCGGGCGATTTCGCGAAAACGCCTCAGGGCCAATTCCCCGGCGTTCAGGCTCGCAAGTACGTCGGTCAGCAGGTGATCGACGCTCAGCAGGCCGGGGGTCAGGTATTGCGACCAATCCACTGCCGTGGCGCTGAGCAGTTCCAGGCCGTAATCGTTGACCGCAATGGAAAACGTCAGTGGCTGTTGCTGGCTGACACGCCAGGCCAGCAGGCTGGCCAGGCCCAGATGAACCTGGCGACCGGCAAACGGGTAGAGGAACAGGTGCCAGCCCTCCCGGGACTTGAGAGCTTCGGCCAGCAATGTGCTCTGCGTGGGCAAACCGGACCAGCGTTGTTGAGTCAAGAGCAGGGGCTGCACGGCGTGCATCTCTGGGCCCTCGAAGCGGCCCGAGGCGGCTTCGCTCAAACGGGCCACGACGGCGGCGGCCAATTCGCTGGAGAGCGGCATGCGCCCGCCGTTCCAGCGCGGCACAGCGGCCTTCTTGGCCTGGCTGCGTCGCACGTAGGCGGTCATGTCCTCGACCCGGACCAATTCCAGCAAACGCCCGGCGAACAGGAAACCGTCACCGGGGCGCAGGCGGGCGATGAAGCCTTCCTCTACGCTGCCCAGGGTCTTGCCGCCCCCGCCTTTGCTCCAGAACTTCAATTGCAGGCTGGCATCGCTGACGATGGTGCCGATGCTCATGCGGTGACGCCGGGCCAGGCGTGCGTCAGGCACTCGCCAGATCCCGTGTTCGTCCGGTTCGACGCGTCGATAATCGGGGTAGGCGGTCAATGACAGGCCGCCATGGCGCACAAACGCCAGGGCCCAGGCCCATTCGGCCGGGTTGAGGTCGCGGTAGGCCCAGGCACCTCGCACTTCCTCGAACAATTCGGCGGGAACGAAGCCACCACCCAGGGCCATGCTCACCAAGTGCTGCACCAGCACATCCAGCGGCTTGCGGGGCGATTCGCGCGGTTCGATGCGCCGTTGGGCCACGGCGTCCTGCGCGGCGGCGGCCTCGATCAATTCCAGGCTGTGGGTCGGCACCAGCGTCACCCGCGAGGTCCGGCCCGGTGCGTGGCCGGAGCGCCCGGCCCGTTGCATCAGCCGGGCTACGCCCTTGGCCGAGCCAATCTGCAGCACCCGTTCCACTGGCAGGAAGTCCACCCCCAGGTCCAGGCTGGACGTGCAGACCACCGCTTTGAGCTGGCCGTTCTTCAATGCCTGTTCCACCCAATCCCGGGTGTCACGCGACAGCGAGCTATGGTGCAGGGCGATCAACCCGGCCCAATCGGGCCGCGTCTCAAGCAGCGCCTGATACCAGATTTCCGACTGTGCCCGGGTGTTGGTGAAGACCAGGCAGCTGCTGCTGGCGTCGATTTCGGCCACGACCCGGGGCAGCATTTTCAGGCCGATGTGCCCGGCCCAGGGGAAACGTTCGAGGGTCGGGGGTAACAGTGTGTCGACCCGCAGCGCCTTGCCATCGACTCCCTGCACGCTGATTCCGTTGCCTTGCGGGATCAATACCTGTCCGGCGTGGGCCTGGTTGCCCAGGGTCGCGGACACGCCCCAGACGATGAGTTCGGGATGCCAGTGCCGCAAGCGCGCCAGGGCCAGTTGCAATTGCACGCCACGTTTGTTGCCGAGCAACTCGTGCCATTCATCCACCACGACCATGCGCAGGGTCGAGACGGCGGTATGCGCATCGGCCCGGGCGAGGATCAGGGTCAGGCTTTCGGGGGTGGTGATCAGCGCGGTGGGCAGGCGCCGGCCCTGGCGGGCGCGTTCGTTGGCGCTGGTATCGCCGGTGCGCAGGCCGACACTCCAGGGCACTTGCAGGTCTGCCAGGGGCGCTTCGAGGGCTTTGCCGGTGTCGGCCGCCAATGCGCGCATCGGCGTGATCCACAGGACGGTCAGCGGTTCGGCCGGCGGTTTGCGTTTGCGCGGTTTATCCAGCGGCGGTGCCGGTCGAGCGAAACGGTTGAGGGCGGCTAACCACACGGCATAGGTTTTGCCGGCACCGGTACTGGCATGCAGCAGCCCGGACTCCCCCCGCTTGACCGCGGCCCAGACCTGCTTCTGAAAGACGAACGGCTTCCAGCCGCGGGCATCGAACCACTGTTTCGCGAAATTATTGGATGTCGCCATGCCTGCCGCGTGCGCCCTGAAAGTCCTTCTTCAGTGACCACGGTGGGAGGTGAAAGGTTTTAAAAAACCTGTGGCGAGGGGATTTATCCCCGCTGGGCTGCGAAGCAGCCCCAAAAAGCTCAAGAATAATTTGCCAGACGCACCGAGGCGATCAACTGAGGGGCTGCTTCAGCCCAACGGGGATAAATCCCCTCGCCACAGATAAATCCCCTCGCCACAAGAGCAGTACCTGGCCCCTCAATTCAGGTGTGCCGAGCTTTATTTCAGGTTGCCACTGAGGAACTGCTTGAGCCGTTCACTGGTGGGATTGCCCAGCACGTCTTCCGGTGCGCCTTCTTCTTCCACCAGGCCCTGGTGCAGGAACAGCACCTGGTTCGAGACCTTGCGGGCGAAGCTCATTTCGTGGGTCACCATGATCATGGTCCGGCCCTCTTCGGCCAGGCCCTGGATCACCTTCAGCACTTCGCCCACCAGCTCCGGGTCCAAGGCCGAAGTGGGTTCGTCGAACAGCATCACCTCCGGTTCCATCGCCAGGGCACGGGCAATGGCCACGCGCTGTTGCTGGCCGCCGGAGAGGAAAGCCGGGTACTGCTCGGCAACCCGCGCCGGCAGGCCGACCTTGTCGAGATAACGACGCGCACGGTCGTCGGCTTCCTGCTTGCTCACGCCCAACACCCGGCGCGGCGCCATGGTGATGTTTTCCAGCACGGTCATGTGGCTCCACAGGTTGAAGTGTTGGAACACCATGGCCAGGCGCGTGCGGATACGTTGCAGTTCGTCGGCGTCGGCCACGTGCATGCCGTGGCGGTCCTTGATCATCTGGATCGGCTGGCCGTCCAGGCTCATGGCGCCGTCGTTGGGTTGTTCCAGGAAGTTGATGCAGCGCAAAAAGGTACTTTTGCCTGAGCCGCTGGCGCCAATGAGGCTGATGACGTCGCCGGTCTTGGCCTTGAGCGAAACGCCCTTGAGCACTTCATGTTCGCCATAGCTTTTATGCAGGCCTTCGATGGTCAGTTTGTACATGGAGCATGCATCCTCAAGGCGAAAGTAGGTAGCCGCTGCGATAGGCTTCGGTGCCGGCGACATGGGCGATCACCATGCCGGCCGTGGCCATGCGGCGCAGCGAACGGGCGTACAGCAGCCCGGCGTTACGGCAATGAACGGGGGTGACGGTGTCGTTGACCGGATCGATGACTTCCGCGATCAACTGCCCCGCCTCCAGGTATTCGCCGGGCAGGGCGCTGTAGACCAGCAACCCACCCACGGGCGTCGCCACCGGCTCGACAGCGGCCAGCGGCGTGGCCGGGTAGGGCAGCTCGGGCATGGGCATCGGTTCGCCGTCGATGGCGCCGAAACGGATCAGGTATTCGATCAAGGCCTGGCAGTCCAGGCTCGCCAGCCCGTGGTTGACGTCACCCTGGCCACGCAACTCCACGGTGACCGAAAAACTGCCCAGGGGAATCTCGAAGCGTTCGCCGAAGCGTTCTTTGAGTTGCCACCAGAGCAGGGTGAAGCATTCATCGAACGACTGGCCGCCCGAATCGGTCGCCAGCAGGCAGGCTTCGGCGCCGATGTAGCGGGCCAGCGGTTCGACTTGTGGCCAGGCTTCGGGTGTGGTGTAGAGGTGGGCCACGGCTTCGAAGTCGCAATGCAGGTCCAGCACCATGTCGGCGTCGCAGGCCAGCCGTTGCAGGGTCAGGCGCAGGGATTGCAATTGCGTGCCTGGGGACTGCCGGGCGAGGGCGTCGCGCAGGCGGGTGCGGATCAGCATCAGGTTGTGCTGCGGATCGTCGGTGAGCAGGTCCTGGATTTCGTTGCCGATCTCTTCGCTCAGGTCGACGAAGCGGCGGTTGAAGTTCTGCCCGCTCTCGGTTTCGTAGCGGCCCAGGGGCACGTCCATCAGCACTTGTTCGAGGCCGATGGGGTTGGCGACGGGCACCAGCACGATCTCGTGGCGCAGGTGGCCCGACGCTTCGAGTTCGGCCAGGCGCTGCTTGAGGTGCCAGGCGACCAGCATGCCCGGCAGTTCATCGGCGTGCAGGGACGACTGGATATAGATTTTGCCGACGGCTTTTTCCGGGCCGAAGTGGAAGCTGTGGATCTTGCGTGCGGTCCCCGGTACCGGGGCCAGCAGGTCATGGATCTGGTGGCGCATTTGCGTGTGTGTCCTGGAACGGAAGCCCTAGTGAGTCGGCCCGAGAAAGGCCAACCAGCGGCGTTCGGCGAGGCGGAAGAGGCCCACCAGTGCAAAGGTGACGGTCAGGTAGATCAACGCGGCGATCCCGAACGACTGGAACGTCAGGAACGTCGCCGAGTTGGCGTCCCGGGCCACTTTCAGCACGTCTGGAACGGTAGCGGTGAACGCCACGGTCGTCGAGTGCAGCATCAAGATGACTTCGTTGCTGTAATACGGCAGCGAGCGCCGCAGCGCCGACGGCATGATCACGTAGGTGTACAGCTTCCAACCGGTCAGGCCGTAGGCCTTGGCCGCCTCGACTTCGCCATGGTTCATGCTGCGAATCGCCCCGGCGAAAATTTCCGTGGTGTAGGCGCAGGTGTTCAAGGCGAAGGCCAGGATCGTGCAGTTCATCGCATCGCGAAAGAAACTGTCGAGCAGCGGCTGGGCGCGCACCGCCGCGATGCTGTAGATGCCGGTATAGCAGATCAGCAGTTGGATATAGAGCGGTGTGCCACGGAACAGGTAGGTGTAGAACTGCACCGGCCAGCGGACGTAGAACTTGGGTGAAACCCGGGCGATGGACAGCGGGATCGATACCAGGAAACCGATCAGCAGCGAGGCGCTGAGCAGCCACAGGGTCATGGCCAGGCCCGTGACGTTGACACCATCGCTGTAAAGGAATGGCCGCCAGTACTCTTGCAGAAGTTCGATCATCGCACCGCCTCCCGGGCTCCAGCGGCGTAGCGGCGTTCAAGCCAGCGCAGGATGAAATTGGACGCGCTGGTGATCAGCAGATAAATCAGCGCCGCCAGCACCAGGAAGTAGAACAACTGGTAGGTGCTCTTGCCCGCATCCTGGGCCGCCTTGACCAGGTCGGCCAGGCCGATGATCGACACCAGCGCGGTAGCCTTGAGCATCACCATCCAGTTGTTGCCGATACCCGGCAGGGCAAAGCGCATCATTTGCGGAAACACCACGAAGCGAAAGCGCTGGCCACGCTTGAGGCCATACGCAGTGGCGGCTTCGACCTGGCCTCGGGGGACCGAGAGGATCGCACCGCGAAAGGTTTCGGTGAAGTACGCGCCATAGATGAAGCCCAGGGTGATCACCCCGGCGCCGAATGGGTCGATCTCGATGTATTCCCATTCCATGAAGTCGGTAAGCGAGGTCAGCCAGGTTTGCAGGCTGTAGAAGATCAGCAGCATCAGCACCAGGTCCGGCACGCCGCGGATCAGCGTGGTGTAGAGCTGGGCAGGGATTCGCAGCAGTTTGACGCTGGACAGCTTGGCACTGGCGCCCAGCAGGCCGAGCAAGACGCTCAACAACAAAGACAGGGCCGATAGCTTGATGGTCATCCAGGTGCCTTGCATCAGCAGCGGGCCAAAGCCCTGCAGGCTGAAGGCGGAGAGCCCCAGATTTTGTAGGAGTTGTTCGAACATGGAAGAAAGCCTTTGGCAGGAGAAAAGCGCCCATCCGAGACCGGATGGGCGCAGCGCATTATTTGCCGCTGTACAGATTCAGATCGCCAAAGTGTTTTTTCTGGATCTCGGCGTATTTGCCGTCGTCGTGTAACGCTTTGATACCTTTATCCAAAAGTGCCTTCAGCTCACTGTTACCTTTCTTGATACCAATCGCGGTCTTGGAGGGCAGCAATTCGCTGTCCACTGGCTTGCTGACTTCATAACCTTCGCCTTTTGGCGACTTCAGGAAGCCCAGCTCGGCCTGGAGCATGTCCTGGATCGCCGCGTCGAGGCGACCCGAGGTCAGGTCGGCGTAGACCTGGTCCTGGTTCTGGTAGGCCTGGGTCTTGACGCCGGCCTTGTCCAGCACGGCCTTGGCGTAGGCTTCCTGGATGGTGCCTTGCTCGTAGCCGACGGTCTTGCCTTTGAGCGAGGCAACGTCTTCGCTCAGGCCCGAGCCTTTCTTGAAGACATAGGCCGTTGGGCCGGAGAACAGCTCGCTGGAAAAGTCGATGGCTTTTTCGCGGGCCGGGGTAACGGTCATGGAGGAGATCACGCCGTCGAATTTATTAGCCTTGAGGCCCGGGATCATGCCGTCGAAATCACTTTCGACCCATTTGCATTTGACCTTCAGCTCTGCGCAGATCGCGTTGCCCAGATCGATGTCGAAACCGACCAGGCTGCCGTCGGCGGCTTTGGACTCAAACGGGGCGTAGGAAGGGTCGACACCAAAACGCAGTTCCTTGTATTCCTTGGCCGTGGCGACGCCAGCAGCCATGCACAACGCCAGTGCAGAAAGGGTCAGCAGTGCTTTTTTCATTATTCAATCCCTAAAACCAATATGAGCGCTTGTGGCGCGTAAGTATTGTTACCGGTGAAGGCGAGAACGGTATGACGGCATAAAGGTAGCAATTTCCGAACCAGAGTGCCGAACAAGTGTTTTAAAAGCTTCGGCGACGGGTGACGGAATGCGATGGTGCGCGGGGATGAGCGTACATCAAAAAGTGCACCGGGATGGAGCGCTCTTCGGTGGCGAGGGAGCTTGCTCCCGCTGGGGCGCGAAGCGGCCCCCTGCGGTGTGTCAGTCAGAACCAGGGGGCCGCTTCGCAGCCCAGCGGGAGCAAGCTCCCTCGCCACATGTGTTTGTGCAAACTTGACGACCCCGGACATGCAGAGGGGGTTATTTCAGCAGGTCCTGAAGCGTTGCCAAGGTATCTGCCTCTTCGACGGTTTTGTCCTGGCGCCAACGCAACATCCGTGGAAAGCGCACCGCGATCCCACTCTTGTGGCGATTGGACAGGGCGATGCCTTCGAAACCCAGTTCGAACACCAGGGTGGGCGTGACGCTGCTCACCGGGCCGAACTTCTCCACGGTGGTCTTGCGCACGATGTTGTCGACCTGGCGCATTTCTGCATCGGTCAGCCCTGAATAAGCCTTGGCAAATGGCACCAGTGTGCGCTCGCGACTGTCCGGCGGGTTGTCCCATACGGCGAAGGTGTAGTCGCTGTACAGGCTGGCGCGCCGGCCGTGGCCGCGCTGGGCATAGATCAGCACCGCGTCGACGCTGAAGGGGTCGATCTTCCATTTCCACCACACGCCCATGTCCTTGGTGCGGCCGACGCCGTACAGCGCGTTGCGGGCCTTGAGCATCATGCCTTCGACACCGAGGCGGCGAGAGCCTTCGCGTTGCCGGGCGAGGTCGAACCAGTCTTGGCCGGTGACCGTTGGCGACGGCAACAATACCGGACTGCGAACACGGGCGATCAGCGCCTCCAGCTGGTCGCGGCGCTCGGCCTGGGGACGGCTGCGCCAGTCCTCGCCTTGCCATTCCAGCAGGTCGTAGGCCATCACCACCACCGGGGCATCGTCGAGGATTTTCTTGCCAAGGGTCTTGCGACCGATGCGCTGTTGCAGCAGGGCGAAGGGTTGCACCGCAGGCTGCAACGGTGCGTCCGGGTCGAAGGCGTCTTCGGTAACCGACTGGGGGGCTTTCCAGACCACAATTTCACCGTCGATCACCGTGCCGTCGGGCAGCGCCTGGGCCAGTGAATGCAGTTCCGGAAATCGCTCAGTGACCAAGTCCTCGCCTCGCGACCAGACCCACAAATGGCCGTCGCGCTTGATCACCTGGGCGCGGATCCCATCCCATTTCCATTCCACCTGCCAGTCGCTGGCCGGCCCCAGCAGCGTGTCGAATTGCTCCACGGGTGCAGACAGCGCATGGGCCAGGAAAAACGGATAAGGCTGGCCGCCGCGCTGGGCATGTTCATCGTCGGATTCGGCCGCGATCAGCTTGAGGTAACTGGCCGCCGTCGGCCGATGGGACAGGTCGGTGTAGCCCACCAGGCGCTGGGCCACCCGTTTGCTGTCCAGCCCGGCCATGCCCGCCAGGGCCCGAGTCACCAGCAGTTTGGACACGCCGACGCGGAAACTGCCGGTGATGAGCTTGATGCAGAGCATCAGGCTGGGCCGGTCGAGTTGCGCCCACAACGCCGGTAAGCGTTGCGCCAATACCTCGGGCGACTCACCGCGCAAGGGCAGCAGTTTCTCCTCGATCCACAGCGCCAGGCCTTCGTCGGAGCTGTGGGGCGATTCGGGTAATACCAGCGAAATGGTTTCGGCCAGGTCGCCCACGGCCTGATAACTTTCTTCGAATAGCCAGAGCGACAACCCGGATATCTGGACCGCCAACTCCCGCAGGATTTTTACCGGCACCAGTTGCCGTGGACGCCCGCCGGAAAGGAAATACACGGCCCACGCCGCATCCTGGGGTGGGGCTTTGCTGAAATAGTCCTGCATGGCGGCGAGCTTGGCATTGCTGGAGGTGGTGGCGTCCAGTTCGGCGTACAACTCGGCGAAGGCTTTCATGGCGCCTCCTCCCCGCTGTTGGTGGCCATGGCGAGGTCTTCTTCATCGTCACCGTATTCGGTGCTGAACGCTTGGGCGTCGAGGCCTTGCTCGCAGAGATGGCGCACCAGCACGCTTACCGAACCGTGCGTGACCATCACCCGTTCGGCGCCGGTCTGTTCGATGGCCCAGAGCAGGCCGGGCCAGTCGGCGTGGTCGGACAGCACAAAACCCCGGTCCACGCCACGTCGCCGACGCGTACCGCGTAGGCGCATCCAGCCGCTGGCGAAGGCGTCGCTGTAGTCGCCAAAGCGGCGCATCCAGCTGCTGCCTCCGGCAGAGGGCGGGGCGATGACCAGCGCCTGGCCCATGATCGGGTCGTTCTTCTTGACATCGCCGGCGTAGATCGTTGGCGGGAGATGGACCCCGGCCTCGCGGTAGACCCGATTCAGCGGTTCCACCGCGCCATGGGCCAGGATCGGGCCGAGGCTTTCGTCGATGCCGTGGAGAATTCGCTGAGCCTTGCCGAAGGAATAGCAGAACAACACGCTGGCCCGGCCGGCGGCGATGTTCCCATGCCACCACTGGTTGATCTCGTCGAAAATCTGCGCCTGGGGCTGCCAGCGGTAGATCGGCAGGCCGAAGGTGGATTCCGTGATGAAGGTATGGCATTTCACCGGCTCGAATGGGGTGCAGGTGCCGTCAGGCTCGACTTTGTAATCCCCCGACGCCACCCAGACCTCGCCTTGATATTCCAGCCGCACCTGGGCCGAGCCCAGCACATGGCCGGCGGGGTGAAAGCTCAAGGTCACGCCATGGTGCGACAGGCGTTCGCCGTAAGGCAGCGTTTGCAGGTTGATGTCCTGGCCCAGGCGTGATCGCAGGATGCCTTCGCCGGGTGCCGCTGCCAGGTAGTGTTGGTTGCCACTGCGGGCATGGTCGCCGTGGGCGTGGGTGATGACCGAGCGTTCCACCGCCCGCCACGGGTCGATGTAGAAATCCCCGGGCGGGCAGTACAAGCCTTCGGGGCGGGCAATGACAAGATCCATGCGGTCACCGGAGCGATGGGCTTGTCAGGTAGAGGCGCAGGCGAGGGGGGAAGTTCTATCGGGTTTTGATGGCGCAGGATCAGGTGGCTGAATGGACAAATGTGGCGAGGGGATTTATCCCCGTTGGGCTGCGATATAGGTAGTCCGTTCCTTGCTCCCCCATACTGATACTCGCTGGAGTCCGGTTGTTGCGAGGAAGGAACATGCACCTGCGAGCTACGAATAGGGCTGCAACGCATCTCGATGATTACTGCTTCACCTTCGAGCCCAGCAGGTGCGCTTGCGCCCTCTAACGAACACTCAGGGAAAGCCGGGCACGGCTCTCTATATCGCCTTCGCTGGACGCAAGCATGCATGTTCCTGCATGTACTTTAGCGTCTGTGGAGGTGTGCAATGCAAACGCTCTTGTCTCAGAAATTCACTGCTTATATCGGAATTGATT
>NZ_FOTH01000057.1:0-20249 GCF_900114515.1 Pseudomonas sp. NFACC46-3 | reverse complement strand
TTGCCCCACCACTCGGTGCCTCGCCTAGGCTCGGCATGCCCTCTCTCCGGCATTGCTCCGTGGGCCGCCGCGAAGGGCCATCCATGGCCCAGCGCGGCTACCTCGGCATCCATGCCGGGGTGCCCACTACGCAATGCCTGCGTTCGGCCATCGTGGTTAACGGGGCGCCCGAGATCAACGTCCACCGCGAGGCGGCCTAGTAGCCGACCTGGCTCTGGGTGAGACCGCGTTTCCCCTGTGGGAGCGGGCTTGCTCGCGAAGGCGCCGGTTCAGCTTGCATCCAAGCTATGTGCTACCCCTTGGCCCCAGACGCCGCCATCTCCTTGGTTTCCAAATGATCCAACGCCCGCTCGACCAACAACTGCACCCCATCGGCCATGCGACTGATCGCCAGGGCGACGCAGCGGCGTGAGTCGTCGACGTCGTCGGCCAGGTCGGCGGCGATGGTGCTGATGGAGAGCAGGTCTTCGGAGGCGTTGGCGAGCAGGGTTTCGGTGTCTATGTGGGGGACACGATGAAAAGTTGGTTTTTGTCGGGTCCGGGCGGTGAGGCGGGCTTGGGGTTGAGGTAGTAGTCGAGGGCGCGGGTGGCGGCGTCATCGAGCTTTTTTTCTTCCTGCGCTTGGACGCGGGATTTGTGGCCGCTTTGCGGAGGATTCGGTGAAGGCTTGACCATATTCTATGTACCAGAGTTGAGGTCGACATCCTTTCGCTTGCATTCGAAGAGGTGGCAACTGTACGTAGGTGTGCAAGACCGGTCCGGTACCGCCGGCAGACCCGAAGGCCTCCCACGCACAATTGCCATAACGGACGCGAGCATAAAAAAATGCTCGGTCAATAGCCATAACCAATTGCGTACCAATCCGGACTTGCACGCCCGTGTCACCGTTTTTTGCGATGACGAACAGAGGTTAGCCGCGGCATGGAGCGCTGCCTAGTTCATGAACAGCTCGGCGTTTTGAAGGAAATATCCGAGGCGTTAGCAGGGAAAGGCCTCCCAAGCTCCCCTGCCGTAGGACGCCGGCTACTTTCTGTAATTTTGGTTATATAAAAATTCTTAAATAGTCTTTTTAAGAATATCCGCGCTTATCTAGTATTGCTCCCACGCCGCAAGCAGTGCCGCCCACTGCCAGGCATTCATTCAAAGGAGCAGCAGCATGAGCGCATCTCTACGTAGCGTTGACGGCCAGGACGAAGCAACCATCTTGCGCGAGATCCAGAGCGCGTTGCGCGATCTACGCTTTGGGGCAGTGGAAATCACCGTGCACAACGCGCAGGTGGTCCAGATCGAACGCAAGGAAAAATTCCGCTTGCAGCAACCGAGTCATAAGCCGTCTTGAAGAAAGACAAAAGATCGCAGCCTTCGGCAGTGCCTACGGGGGGCTGAGTGTAGGGGCTGGCGAAGACTGCGATCTTTTCTACAAGCCAAACGAATTTCCAGAAGCCATAAGAAAACCAGAATTCCAGGAGCTTTCACCATGTCGTCCATTCGTCGTTATGCCCTGGCCGCCCTGGCCAGTGCTGTTTTTGCAGGTTCCGCCGTCGCCAAGGATTACGAGCTGCTCAACGTGTCCTACGACCCGACGCGTGAGCTTTACCAGGATTACAACGCCGAATTCGCCAGTTTCTGGAAGAAAGCGCACCCGGACGACAGCGTGAAGATCCAGCAATCCCACGGTGGTTCGGGCAAGCAGGGCCGGGCGGTGATCGACGGTCTGCGGGCCGACGTGGTGACCCTGGCCCTGGCCGGCGATATCGATGAAATCGCCAAGCTGGGCAAGTCCCTGCCGGCGGACTGGCAAACACGCCTGCCGGAAGCCAGTACACCCTACACGTCCACCATCGTGTTCCTGGTGCGTAAGGGCAACCCCAAGGGCATCAAGGATTGGGGCGACCTGATCAAGAATGACGTGTCGGTCATCACCCCGAACCCGAAGACCTCAGGCGGTGCTCGCTGGAACTTCCTCGCGGCCTGGGCCTACGGCCTGAAGGCCAATGGCGGTGACGAAGCCAAGGCCAAGGAATACGTGCAAGCGCTGTTCAAGCACGTGCCGATCCTCGACACCGGCGCCCGTGGCTCGACGATTACCTTCGTCAACAACGGTCAGGGCGACGTGTTGCTGGCCTGGGAAAACGAAGCCTTCCTGGCACTGAAGGAAGATGGCGGCGCCGACAAGTTCGACATCGTCGTGCCGTCGCTGTCGATCCTTGCCGAACCGCCGGTGGCGGTGGTGGACAAGAACGCCGAGAAAAAAGGCAACGCCGAGATCGCCGAAGCCTACCTCAAGCACTTGTACAGCCCGGCCGGCCAGGAAATCGCCGCGAAGAACTTCTATCGTCCACGTGACAAGGACGTCGCCGCCAAGTACTCGCGCCAGTTTCCGAAACTGGACCTGGTGACCATCGACAAGGACTTCGGCGGCTGGAAAACCGCGCAACCGAAATTCTTCAATGATGGCGGCGTGTTCGACCAGATCTATCAGGCGCAGTAAGCTGGACAGGCCATAAAATGGGCTCTGACTGCGGTTGCAATGTTGTTTACTCAAGGCTTGAAGGATTCTTTGTGGCGAGGGAGCTTGCTCCCGCTTGAGTGCGAAGCGCTCACAAAAACGGGGCTGCTGCGCAGCCCAGCGGGAGCAAGCTCCCTCGCCACGGATTCACTCGCCAGCGAACCACATTGCAATGACCGTCGGGGCTTTGCTGTTCTCAACCAAGGACTTCTATGTCGCGTCGCATATCCCCCGTCATACCCGGCTTCGGGCTGACGCTGGGCTACACCCTGGTGTACCTCAGTCTGATTGTGCTCATACCCCTGGCGGCGATGTTCGTGCATGCCGCCCAACTCACCTGGGAACAGTTCTGGGCGATCATTTCGGCACCGCGGGTGCTGGCGGCCTTGAAACTCAGTTTCGGCACCGCGCTGTACGCCGCGATCATCAACGGCGTGATCGGCACGCTGCTGGCCTGGGTGCTGGTGCGCTACACCTTCCCTGGCCGCAAGATCATCGACGCGATGATCGACCTGCCGTTCGCCCTGCCCACTGCCGTGGCCGGTATTGCCTTGACGGCGTTGTACGCGCCGACCGGTCTGGTGGGCCAGTTCGCCACCGACCTGGGGTTCAAGATCGCCTACACCCCGCTGGGCATCACCCTGGCGCTGACGTTCGTGACGCTGCCGTTCGTGGTGCGCACGGTGCAGCCAGTGCTGGCCGATATTCCCCGTGAAGTCGAAGAAGCCGCCGCCTGCCTCGGCGCCAAGCCATGGCAGGTGTTCCGCCACATCCTCGTGCCGGCGCTGTTGCCGGCCTGGTTGACCGGTTTCGCCCTGGCCTTTGCCCGTGGCGTGGGTGAGTACGGTTCGGTGATTTTCATCGCCGGCAACATGCCGATGAAAACCGAGATCCTGCCGCTGCTGATCATGGTCAAGCTCGACCAATACGACTACACCGGCGCCACCTCCATCGGCGTGTTGATGCTGGTGGTTTCCTTCGTCCTGTTGCTGCTGATCAACCTGCTGCAGCGGCGCATCGAAACCCCATAAGGAGGCGCGAACATGTCCCAATCGTCTATTTCCGCAGCCTCCACCAATGCCGCCCGTCGCGGCAGTGCGACGTCGCGGCGAATCCTGATCGGCCTTGGCTGGCTGATTTTTGCGCTGTTTTTGCTGCTGCCGCTGTTCATCGTGGTGTCCCAGGGCCTGAAGCTCGGGTTGGGGGCGTTCTTCTCCGCGATCTTTGAACCCGACGCGTTGTCGGCGCTGAAGCTCACGGTGATCGCCGTGCTGATTTCGGTGCCGCTGAACCTGGTGTTCGGTGTCAGTGCCGCGTGGTGCGTGAGCAAGTATTCATTCCGTGGCAAGAGCATGCTGGTGACGCTGATCGACCTGCCGTTTTCGGTGTCGCCGGTGATCGCGGGCCTGGTGTATGTGCTGATGTTTGGCGCCCAGGGCCTGTTCGGTCCGTGGCTGTCGGATCACGACATCCAGATTGTGTTCGCGCTGCCGGGGATCGTGCTGGCGACGATTTTTGTCACCGTGCCGTTCGTGGCCCGGGAGCTGATTCCTCTGATGCAGGAGCAGGGCACCCAGGAAGAAGAGGCCGCGCGCCTGCTCGGTGCCAATGGCTGGCAGATGTTCTGGCATGTCACCGTGCCGAACATCAAGTGGGGCCTGATTTATGGTGTGGTGCTGTGTACCGCCCGCGCCATGGGCGAGTTCGGCGCGGTGTCGGTGGTATCCGGGCACATTCGCGGGGTGACCAACACCCTGCCGCTGCACGTCGAGATCCTCTACAACGAATACAACCACGTGGCCGCGTTCGCTGTGGCGAGCCTGTTGCTGATCCTGGCGCTCTTCATCCTGCTGCTCAAGCAGTGGAGCGAAAACCGAATCAACCGCCTGCGCGCCAGCGCCGCGGAGGAATAAGTCATGTCGATCGAAGTTCGTAACGTCAGCAAGAATTTCAACGCCTTCAAGGCCCTGGACGACATCAGCCTGGACATCCAGAGCGGTGAATTGGTGGCGCTGCTGGGGCCGTCGGGTTGCGGCAAGACCACGTTGCTGCGGATCATCGCCGGCCTCGAAACCCCGGACCAGGGCAACATCGTGTTCCACGGCGAGGACGTGTCCGGCCACGACGTGCGTGACCGCAACGTCGGTTTCGTGTTCCAGCACTACGCTTTGTTTCGCCACATGACGGTGTTCGACAACGTCGCCTTTGGCTTGCGCATGAAGCCCAAGCAGCAACGTCCGAACGAAAGCCAGATCGCGACCAAGGTCCATGAGCTGCTGAACATGGTGCAGCTGGATTGGCTCGCCGATCGCTATCCTGAGCAACTGTCCGGCGGCCAGCGCCAGCGCATCGCCCTGGCTCGCGCATTGGCGGTGGAGCCCAAGGTATTGCTGCTGGACGAACCCTTCGGTGCCCTGGACGCCAAGGTCCGCAAGGAACTGCGCCGCTGGCTGGCGCGGCTGCACGAGGACATCAACCTGACCTCGGTGTTCGTGACCCACGACCAGGAAGAAGCCATGGAAGTCGCCGACCGGATCGTGGTGATGAACAAGGGCGTGATCGAGCAGATCGGCTCGCCGGGGGATGTCTACGAAAACCCGGCCAGCGACTTTGTGTATCACTTCCTCGGCGACTCGAACCGCCTGCACTTGGGTGAGGACCGGCATGTGCTGTTCCGCCCTCACGAAGTCTCGCTGTCGCGCTCGGAGCTGGAAGACCACCACGCCGCCGAAGTGCGCGACATCCGTCCGCTCGGCGCCACCACTCGGGTGACCCTGAAGGTGGAAGGCCAGAGTGAGCTGATCGAGGCGGAAGTGGTGAAGGATCACGACAGCCTGGTGGGCCTGGCGAAGGGCGAGACGCTGTTCTTCAAGCCGAAGGTCTGGCAGAAAGTCGCCAACCTCTAAAAGCATCGCGAGCAAGGGACTGGTGGTTCGATCGTTCCCACGCTCCTGCGTGGGAACGCCGCCAGGGACGCTCCGCGTTCCGCTTCTGGAAGGTGACGCAGAGCGTCACGGGATGCATCCCCACGCAGAGCGTGGGGACGATCAGATGGGATCGAGCTTGCTCGCGATGGCGTCCTCACTGCCCCCGGTCAGAATCTGAATAACTCCACCCAACCTTGCTTCGATTGGTTCTACGCCAACGCCTTTTCCCCGCCCAAACCCTACCTAGACTCTGACAGGCCAGGAGGCAAGTGAGAGTCCATGACGGACCGGTGTTATCTCTCCTGGTGCCCTGATGCCAAGGAGAGAAAACATGAGAGTGGAAGTCAGTCGGCATGGCCCGCTTGGCTGTGCATTGTTAGGCGTCTTGCTGGCTCCGGCCGCCAGCGCCGCCCCTTCGTTGTCCCCCCAGATACCCTTCGATGTCACGGTGACCCACCCCGTTTCACTGATCAGCCTGCAAGCCGATTTCGATGAGCTGTCGTGGCAAACCTTCATTGCCCTGAACTGGCCGGCGCTGGATAACGGTGATCCGAATACCGGCACGCCCATCGGCAAGCAGGATGGCGCCACCGTGTGGGAGAGCTGGAAAGAGAGCTACCAGATTTTCCGCGCCAAGGGCCAGGCGCCGCTGCCCTGGAATGCCCCGGCGACTCTGCCCGAAGCGTGCAAGTCGCTCAAGCCCGGTCGCCTGTTGCAGCAAATGGGCAAGGTGCCCGATGTGCTGGATGAATTTATCCAGCCCTTCGAGAGCGGCCCGCTGGTTGACCAGAACGGCACCTACACGCGCAACGAAATCGTGGTCAACCAATCGATGTTCAACGGCATCGTCGACAACGGTCTGTACAGCATCGAAGGCCAGCAGAAGTTCTTCGCCGCGAAGCCGACCAATACCGTGGCGTTCAGTTGTGGTTCCACCGAGACCAAACAGGTCGGCGCGGTGATGGTGAAGGCGTCATGGAAAGTGCTGGGCCCCAACGACAACCGGCAGGACTTTCACACCGTCGATGCGCTGGTCTACACCCCGGGCAACAACGACCCGAGCCATGGGCCGATTGTCGGAGAGTCGTGCGTGTCCGAGCCGGTCGGGTTGGTGGGATTGCACATGGTCCATAAGACCGCCAGTGCGGCGCAATGGGTCTGGTCAACCTTCGAGCATGTGAAAAACGTGCCGGAAAAAACCACGCCTGTTGCCCAGCGCACGGGGCCTTATCTGTTCTACAACGCAGCCAGCCAAAGCGACATCAACCAACCGCCGCCACGGCCATGGAACCCGGCGGTCAAGGCGACGCCCTCGCAGATCGTGCGCGACGTGCCGCTCACCGAGGCCACCAAAAAACTGAACGCTACGTATCAAGGCCTGTTGCGTACGGTGAACCCGAAGAGCGTCTGGGCGAACTATCAACTGATCAGTACCCAGTGGCCGTCGGCCCCGTCACCGAACTGCCAGATATCGGCCGCCAACCCGTTGGGCAGCCCTGCGCCCTTGTTCCTGGCCAACGCCACGCTGGAGACCTACATCCAGGGCACCGTGCCTCAGGCGTCTTCCAGTTGCATGGCTTGCCACGGCAATGCGGCCACCCATGTCACCGAGTCGCCGCGTACCAGCTTCGCGGATTTCACCTATTTGCTCGAACGCGCACAGTCCACTGGCGGACAAGGAGTCAACCATGAGCAGTGATCTGGACAACTTTGTAGGCCTGTCATCGGCCCTGACCGGCATTCCCACGGATCGGCTGGCACCGGCGATCGACCAGGTGGGTTTGCCACCGATTTTTCTCGCGTTCATCACCCCGCGTATCACCCCTGAGGTGCTCAATACGTTGCTGACTCAATACGCCACGCTGGCAGCGAACAATGTGCCCCCCGACCAGATCGCCAAAGCGGTGCTGATGGATGGATCGCGACCGGCTGTCACGCAAGCGGCCCAAGCTGCGCGTTCGATCATGAAACTGTGGTTGCTGGGGGTCTGGTATCAGCCCTATGCCACTGGCAACTACAAATCGACCGACTCGACGGTGGTGTCCGACCAGGCCTACATCCAGAGCTGGGCCTGGAAAATCGCCCAGGCCCACCCCATGGGCTACAGCGAGATGTTTTTCGGCTATTGGAACACCACGCCACCGAGCCTTGAGGACTACACCGGCGTGCCTGCCAACACACAAGGAGCCTCGTCATGAGTACCGAACAAGCCGAGGTGATCATCGTTGGCGCGGGGTTGGCCGGCAGCATCATCGCTTATCAGTTGGGCATGGCCGGCGTGGATGTGTTGGTGCTCGAATCGGGTCCGGAGATCCCGGCCAACCGTGCGCAATACCTGGAGCGTTTCTACACCGCCACCCTGAAGACCCCGGAGTCGCCCTATCCGCCAGTGTCGACCCTGGACACGCCGCGTGACCCGAGCAAGGAAAATGCGCCTCGAGCGACCATCGCCGACCTGATCCTTGGCTGGGACAAGCCGCAAGTCAGCTATCTGGTGCAGAAAGGCCCACTGCCCTTCAACAGTACTTATGAACGGGTGGGCGGCGGCACGACCTGGCACTGGGTCGGGACCTGCCTGCGCATGGTGCCGAACGATTTCCGCCTGAAGAGCAAGTACGGCGTCGGGGTGGATTGGCCGATCGGCTACGACGACCTGCAAAGCGCCTATTGCCGGGCCGAGGCGGAAATCGGGGTGTCGGCCAATGTCGCCGACCAGGCCTACCTGGGCATGACGTTCCCCGAGGGCTATTCATTCCCGATGCACAGCATTCCGTTGTCGTTGGTCGATGGCAGTTTCGTCACAGCCGTGACCGACAAGAACTTCGACGGCTTGCCGCTGGTAGTCAGCCCGACCCCGGCCGGGCGCAACTCCCAGCCCTATGCCGGGCGCCGGGTGTGTGCCGGCAATACCAACTGCACGCCGATCTGCCCGATCCAGGCCAAGTACGACGCCACCGTGACCCTGAACAAGGCCTTGGCCACCGGCAAGGTCCGAGTCATGTACCGGACCGTGGCCAGCAAAGTGACCGTGGGCCCGGACAAGAACATCAATGGCGTCGAATTCATTCAATACCAGCTTGGCGAGGGACCGAAGACGGGCACCGGCGTGGCCATCGGGCAGCGTTACGTGATCGCGGCCCATGCCATCGAAACTCCCAAATTGTTGCTCAACTCCAAGACCCCTGCCTGGCCCGATGGCGTGGCCAATAGCAGCGGCCAGGTCGGACGCAGCCTGTCCGACCATCCGATTTACCTGGCGTGGGGGCTGATGCCGGAAGGCAAGACGGTGTTCCCGTACCGGGGACCGGTGTCCACGGCGGGCATCGAGAGCCTGCGTGACGGCGACTTTCGCAGCCTGCGAGCGGCGTGGCGTATCGAAATCGGCAACGAGGGCTGGAACTGGCCGGTGGGCGACCCTTACGTCACCGTGGCCGATTTTATCGATGGCAAGAACAAAAGCTGCACCAACCCGTTGCCATCGAAAGAGAACCCGCCGCCGCCCACTGAAGCGCTTTACGGCACGGCCCTGATTCAACGGCTCAACGACCTGTTCATCCGCCAGTTTCGGATCGGCTTTTTGGTGGAGCAGGTGGAGAAGGATCCCGACCAGTCCAAGAGCTACATCGTGCCTTCGACGGACAAGCTCACGGACGGGCTTGGCATTCTTCGGCCGGAAATCCACTACGACCTGTCCGATTACACCAAGGAAGGTTTCAGGCAGGCGAAGGTATTGGCGAGCCACATCATCAAGGACCTGCTCGGCGCCGTGGAGCTGACGGCACCTATTGGCCAAGGGACATTCAGGTACAAAGAAGAGGATTACACCTTCCAGGGCGCCGGGCACCTGATGGGCACCTACCGCATGGGTGATGATCCGGCCAAGTCGGTGGTGGACAAGTACCAGCGCAGTTGGGACCACAAGAACCTGTTCCTGGTAGGCGATGGTGTCTTCCCCAGTACCGGCACCTCGAACCCGAGCCTGACGATCGCGGCGTTGTCGTTCCAGGCCGGGGACACTGTGGCCAACGACCTGAAGGCGGTGACGATGCAGGTCCAATCCAACATCGCCTGGCAGGGCACTGGCGTGAAGGTCAACGGGTTGGTTCCGCGTTTGGTTCGCTACGTCAGTGGGCTATGGTGTGCCAGTCCGCAGGGTGGAAATGTCGATGGAAATGGCGGTTCGAGGCATATCGACTACAGCAGCTATGCCTTGCCCGGTGCCGCCGAAGGTGCCTTGATCGGTCGCGTGGGCGATGGTGGCAAGCCGTTCCTGGTGGGGGATCTGGGGCAGGTTCCTGCCAGCGAGCAAGGCGAGCTGCAACTGTGCATCAATGATGACCTGACCGGGCAATACGGAGCAGGCTTGAGCGATAACACCGGTGCGCTGACGGTGCGGATCGAATTCGGCGCCCTGTAGTGCCTGAGCGGTAAGGCCCAACTCCTGTGGGAGCAAGCTCGCTCCCACAGAGGGGTGTTTTCAGGCGGCCGAACGCTGGTTGCGCAACGTCACCGGCCCGGCGCGCTCCTCGATGGCCTGCTTCAATTCGCCGCGAAGCCCCAGCAGGAAACCCGCTTCCACCACCACAAACAGCGGCCCGACAATCAGCCCGGTGAGGTCGTCGACAAACGCCGGTTTGCGGCCTTCGTAATAGTGGCCGACGAACTGGATCACCCAACCCACCACGAACATCCCCAGGCCACTGCTCAACCACACCGCCGTGCTTTGCGCTGCCAGTGTCTGACCCAGCCATACCGCCAGGCCCAGCAGCACCGTCATCAGCACACCCAGGCGCACTTCCAGGCGTAGATAGAACCAAGCACTGGCCACGGCCACCAGCAATGCCGGAGAAATCAGGATCGCGCCCAGCGGCCAACCGGGCCGTGACAGCAGCACGGCAACGGCGACGAAGATCAGCGGAATGCCAACGAAATGAGTGGCGATGTTGCGCGGGTCTCGGTGATAAGCAGCGTATTGGCTGAGATGATCGACGAGGCTTTTCATTGTTGTTCCTCCTGGGGTAATGCCCGCATGATGCATCAGGTCTTGCACGACGCTCTGTCAGTTAGCCGACACTTGTCCCGGAGTTTCCATGAATTCGCATCCCTGGCACTCACAACTGATGGCCGGCCACTGGTACAGCCACTTGCCCGTTGAGTTACAGAATAGCCTGCTGGATATGGCCCGCGAGCGCCGCCTGCCGCCGGGCCATGGGCTGTTCAAGCGTGGCGATCCGCCGTGCGGGCTGTATGCCGTGCTGGAAGGCGCGGTGCGCGTCGGTGCGGTGAACGAACAGGGCAAGGAGGCACTGCTGAGTATGATCGAGGCGCCCCACTGGTTCGGTGAAATCTGCCTGTTCGATGGCCAGCCGCGCACTCATGATGCGGTGGTGGTCGGTCAAGGTACACTGCTGCACGTGCCGCAGGCGCCGTTGCTGGCCTTCCTGCAAGCGCAGCCGATCTACTGGCGGTATCTGGCATTGTTGATGAGCCACAAACTGCGCCTGACCTTCATCAACCTCGAACACCTGAGCCTGATGCCTGCCCCGGCCCGGGTGGCCCACCGCCTGCTGATGATCGCAGAAGGCTACGGCGAAATCGAACCGCCGCGCCGAATCTTGCAACTGCCCCAGGAGCATCTGGCGCTGATGCTCGCGCTGTCACGCCAGACCACCAACCAGATCCTCAAGGACTTGCAGGCCCAGGGCATTCTCCACCTCGGTTATGGCGAGATCGAAATCCTCGACATCGAGCGATTGCGCGGGTTGACCACGATCTGAAACCGACCTGGCCCCCGTGGCGAGGGAGCTTGCTCCCGCTGGCCTGCGCAGCAGGCCCTTGGCATGTCTATAGGCAGGCGGATCGCATTGGCCGGTTTTGCTACTGCTGCGCAGCCGAGCGGGAGCAAGCTCCCTCGCCACAGGGGCTTGTCTGGGCGAAAGTCATCGCCCGCCCAGCCAACCCAAATCCCTAGCGCAACCCATCCCGAAACTGCCCCGGCGTCATCCCGGTCCAGCGCTTGAAGGCGCGGCTGAAGCTGCTGGCATCGGCAAAACCCAACAGGTAGCTGACTTCGCTCAGCGAGCAATTCGGATCCCGCAGGTGCAGCAGCGCCAGATTCTCCCGGCACTCGTTGAGCAGTGCGTCGAAGCGGCAGCCTTCGTCGGCCAGGTGCCGTTGCAGGCTGCGCAGGCTCAGGTGCATGGCCTGGGCGATGCGTTCGGCGCTGGGCTCACCTTCGGGCAGTTGGGCCTCGATGGCCGCGCGTACCTTGCGTTCCCAGGTCAGTGGCTTGAGCTGTGCGAGGGTGCGTTCGAGCACTGTTTCATTGTGTTCGGCCAGTTCCGGGTTGGCGTCGTCCAGGTGGCTGTCGAAATCGGTGAGGTTGAACTCCAGGCAATCCTGCGCGGCGCCGAAATGCACCGGCGAGCGGAACACTTTGTGCCAGGGGCTGGGGTCCGCCGGTTCCGGGCGCCGCAGGTACACCGCCAGTGGTGCGTAATCACGGCCGAGGCGGTTGCGACAGGTGCGCACGTAAATCGCCGCGAACGCGTCGATGGCCTCGAAGGCTGGCGCCGGTCGGTCCGGCGGCACCTCGAGGCTAAAGCGATAACGGTCCTCTGCGCGGATCAGCTGGAGGGTTAGCGCATCGCTGACCACCGGGTGATAGCGTACGATCCGCTCGAACACTTCCCGCAGGCTGCCGCTGGCCACCAGGGCATAACCCAGCGCATGAAAGGTGGTGGGGCTGACGAAACGCGAGACCCGCAGGCCGATGGCCGGGTCGCCGCTGGCCTGCACAGCCAATGCCCACAGACGGGTGGTGGCCGAGAGCGGGTAACGGGCGTTCGGGTCGTCCATCCATTGCGGGTCGAGGCCGGCTTCCACGCACAAGACATGGCTGTCCAGGCCCAGCGCATCGAGCTGTTTGCGCAGGGCGCGGGTCCAGCTGGCGAGGGAAGTCGGTTCAGTCATGACGATTGGCGCGTGCGGTCAACAGGTTGGCGTTTACGGCTACCACCCCAGGGGACAACGCCCGGCAGGATGAGCACATCTCTAACAGAGGATGTAAGCCATGCACGGCACTTGCGCAAGCCCCGAGCGATTGAATGCACAACAGCGATCAGCCCATATTCGCCAGGTTGTATTGGCCCGGGGCGAGGAGTTGCGTCGGCGCTATCCGATCCTGCGCCATCAGGACGCGTTGGGCGCGGGCATCCTGGCGTTCGCCCTGGCTGGGATGATCGGTTCGGCGCTGCTCTACATCAACGGTTACCTGGCCGGGTGGGCGTGCCTGTTGCTCAACGCGTTCTTCGCGTCGCTGACCCACGAGCTGGAACATGACCTGATCCACAGCATGTATTTTCGCAAGCAGCGCCTGCCCCACAACCTGATGATGGGGTTGGTCTGGCTGGCGCGGCCGAGCACGATCAATCCGTGGATCCGTCGTCACCTGCACCTCAACCATCACAAGGTGTCCGGCAGCGAAGCCGACATGGAGGAGCGGGCCATCACCAACGGCGAACCCTGGGGGCTGGCGCGGTTGCTGATGGTCGGCGATAACGTGATGTCGGCGTTCATCCGCCTGCTGCGAGCCAGGACCTGGGCGCACAAGCGCAGCATTCTCAAACGCACGCTGAAGGTGTATTTCCCGCTGGCGTTGCTGCATTGGGGCGCCTGGTATGTGTTTCTCGGTTTTCATGGGGCCAACGGCATCGCCGGTCTGCTGGGCACTTCAATTGACTGGTCGGCTACCACGCTGGCGACGATGCAGGTGATCGACATCGCCGCGGTGGTGATCATCGGGCCGAACGTGTTGCGCACCTTTTGCCTGCATTTCGTCAGTTCGAACATGCACTACTACGGCGATATCGAGCCGGGCAACGTCATCCAGCAAACCCAAGTGCTCAACCCCTGGTGGTTGTGGCCGTTGCAGGCGTTCTGCTTCAACTTCGGCAGCAGCCATGGCATTCATCACTTCGTGGTGAAGGAGCCGTTCTACATTCGTCAACTGACGGTGCCGGTGGCGCACAAGGTGATGCGGGAGATGGGCGTGCGGTTCAATGACTTCGGCACGTTCGGGCGGGCGAATCGGTTTGTGCGCCAGGAGGGTGTGGTGCGGGAAGAAGGTAATACGGTTCGGGTTTGAAGCTGCCCCATCCGAAGGGCCAGAACAGAACCTGTGGCGAGGGAGCTTGCTCCCGCTGGGCTGCGCAGCAGCCCCAAAAAAACGGGCCGCTTCGCGTCCAGCGGGAGCAAGCTCCCTCGCCACAGGGAATGGGTTGCAGTTAGAACTGGTAACTCACCGTCGCCGCCACATTGCGCTCTTCGCCCATGTAGCAAAAGCTCAGGCTGGCGCACGAAGCGACGTAGCTTTCGTTGGTCAGGTTGTTCGCGTTCAGGCGCACGTCCACGCCCTTCAAGCCGACCTTGCCCAGGTCGTACCCCACCGAGGCATCGAACAACGTGTAGGACGGCACCTTCATGGTGTTCTCCGCATCGGCCCAGCTGTAGCCGACATACCGCACGCCGCCGCCCAGGCGCAGGCCATCGAGGGTGCCGCTGTCGAACTTGTAATCCGCCCAGACCGAGGCCATGTGGCGCGGGGCCTGGGTCGGGGAGTTGCCCTTGTTTTCGATGATGTCGGTGGGCGTGCTGAGGGTGCTGACCATCGACTTCGAGTATTCGATGTCGGTGAAGGTGTAACTGCCCAGCACTTTGAATTGTTCGGTCAACTGCAGGTGCGCTTCCAGCTCCAGGCCCTGGGAGCGCACGGCCCCAACGGCGCGGTAGAAGCTGTCCTGGGGCAGTTTGGTCGCCAGGTTTTCCTGGTCTATGCGGAACAGCGAGGCTGTGTACAGGTCGTCAGTGCCCGGCGGCTGATACTTCAGGCCCAGTTCCCATTGCTTGCCATCGGTGGGCGGCAGTGGGTTGCCGGCGCTGTCGGCATAGGAGTTCGGGTTGAACGACTCGGAGTAGCTGATGTACGGCGCCAGGCCATTGTCGAACAGGTACAGCGCTCCGGCACGGCCAGTGAGCTTGGTGCGTTTGTCGTTGATCTCGGTGCCTTCCGGGCGTTCAAATTCAGCGATGCGGTTCTCATCCGAGGTTTGAACCCAGTCCTGGCGCAGGCCGAGGGAGAAGCGCCACTTGTCCATTTCGATCAGGTCTTGCAGGTAGACGCCGGTCTGCTCCAGGCGTCGCAGGTAGCTGGTGTCATAGCGACCAGTGATGGCCGAGTTGCCGTAGACCGGGTCAAAGGCGTTGATTGGCGCCAGGCTGCCGCTGGTCCAGTCGACCACGGTTTTTCGCCGCTGATAGTCGGCCCCCATCAGCACGGTGTGCTTGGTGGCACCAGTGAAGAATTCGGCTTGCAGCATGTTGTCGACGATGAAGGAATGAAGCTTTTCTTCGGCGCCGGTGTAGTAGCGGTTCAGCTCGTTGCTGGTGGGCGTGGTCCAGTCGTAGGCATAGACCTGATCGTTCTTGACCTCGGAATCCAGGTAACGGAAGTTCTGCCGGGCGGTGAAGACGTCGTTGAAACGGTGTTCGAATTGGTAGCCGAACGACTGCTGGTCACGCTCATAGCGGTCGATGCCGGGTTCGCCTTCGAAGAAGTGCTCGGAAATCCGTCGACCGTTGCGCTGATGCAAGGTGCCATCGGCCGGCATGCCGCCGTGGTAGCCGCCGTCGGGGTCATGCTGCAGGTAGGCTTGCAGGGTCAGCGAGGTGTCCTCGCTGAAGTCGATGTTCACTGTCGGCGCGAGGGCGAAGCGCTTTTCCTTGTTGTGGTCGAACTGGGTGTCGGAGGTGTCCGCCAGGCCGATCAGGCGATAGGTGATGCGTTTGTCGTCATCCACGGGGCCGGTGAAGTCGAAGCCCATGCCGCGTTGGCCTTGGGTGCCGACCGTGGCCTGGATCTGGTGATAGGCCTCGTACTGCGGCTTCTTGCTGGTCAGCGCCACCAGGCCACCCGGTGAACTGCGGCCGTAGAGTACCGAGGACGGGCCCTTGAGAATGTCGACCCGCTCCAGGAAGTACGGATCGACCTGCATGGAGCTGTAGGTGCCGCTGTCGCCCATGGACTTGAGGCCGTCGAGGTAGATGTTATCCACCGAGCCGTCGTTGAAGCCGCGCATCGCCACGTAGTCGTAGCGGTGGGTCGCGCCGTAGGGGTTGGTCAGCACGCCGGGGGTGTAGCGCATGGCCTGGGACACGGTTTGCGCGCCCTGGTCGTCCATTTGTTCGCGGGTGACCACCGACACGCTCTGGGAGGTTTCGCGCAGGGCGGTGCTGGTCTTGGTGGCGACCTGGCTGTGGGTGGCGTTGTAGCCTTCCATGCTGCCCAGGGCGTTACCCAAGGCGAAGCCCTTGATGTCGGTGGTCGGCAATTCCAGTGTGCTGCCAGCGGTCTCGGTCTGCAGCACGTAGCTGCTGCCATCCTGGCTGACGGCAACCAGTCCCGAGCCGCTGAGCAACTGGCTCAGGGCCTGGTCCGGCGAGTACTCGCCCTTGAGCCCCGGGGACTGGACGCCGCCGGTTTGCGCCGGGGTGCTTGCCAGGGTGATCCCGGCCTGGCGGGCGAACTGGTTCAGCACATCGCTCAATGGGCCCGGGGCAATGTTGTAGCTCTGACGGCTGGCGGTCACGCCGTTTTGTGCGGCCACCGCGAGCATCGGCATGACGCTGACCCCCAGCGCCGTGGAGAACAGCGCGGCATGGATCGCCTGGCGCAGCAGGCCCGGTTGCGCAGAGAAGCCGAAGGGGTTCTTGAGAGGTACGCGCTCAGTCATTGTAGGTTCCGTAGGAGTCGCCGAAGGCAGATAAGGGTTGCTTACTGTCCTAGCCGGACGCCGGCCTGAAACCCGCCAAAAAAAATCAAGCCAGGCGCTGCACCGTGATCCACCAACGGGTTCGATAACGGATCTGTACGGGGAGCATGCGTGGCAGGACGGCGAGCAGTTTGTCGGTGTCCTCCAAACGGAAAACCCCCGACAAGCGCAGGTCGGCAACCGACGCCGCGCAGTTCATATAACCCGGGCGGTAGCGTCCTACTTCATTGAGGAAGTCTTCCAGGCGCATGTTGCGCGTGACGATCAACCCGTCGGCCCAGGCGCCTGCGTCCATGTCCAGCGGCGGTGCGAGGGCCGCTGTCGATGCAGTGATCAGATAGCTTTGCCCGGCCTCGACCTGAATGGGCCTGCCATCGCTGTTGGGGTGCGAACGGATGACGACTTGCCCGCTGGTGACGCTCAAGCGCGTGCAGTCGCTGTCCTGGCGCACCACGAAGCGCCCCCCCAGCCCTTCGAACAGGCCATGCCTGCTTTTCACCAGCAGCGGCCGCCCCGGGTCGCGACCACAGGTGACCATGATTTCGCCGCGGGCCAGGGTAATCAGGCGCTGCCGGGCGCTGAAGTCCAGGTCGGCGGCGCTGTGGGTATTGAGCTCGAGTCGCGTGCCGTCCGGCAACTGGAAACCTCGGCGTTCACCGGTGGCGGTGGCGAAGTCAGCGCTCCACGATTGCCAGCCCAGGTCCTTGCCCAGCCAAGCCGCGCCGCTCACCACGGCGATGCCCGACAGCAACTTCAGGGCCTGGCGACGACTGAGGCGCTGGGCACTGTTTTCCAGGGTGTCGAGGGCGATGTGGGCAGCGGGCACCGCCCGCAGGTTGGAGGTCAATTCGCTGTGCAGCGATTGCACCCGTTGCCAGGCCAGTTCGTGTTCCGGGTGGGCGGCGCGCCAGGTGTCGCACTGTTGGCGCAGGGTCGGGTGAGCGGTGTGATTGCGCAGGCGCAGCAGCCAGTTGATCGCCTGCCTGACCACCTGTTGCGACGGGCCGTTGCGGCGGCTCTGCAAGTGCTCCGCCGGCTCAGCTTTCATAACGCAGCACATAGCAGTGGTACAGCGCATCGGCGACGTAGCGCTCCACCGAGCGCAACGAGATGCCCATCTGTTCGGCGATCTGCTTGTACGTCAGGCCTTCGCACTGGGCCAACAGAAAGGCCCTGCGCACTTTCGGCTTGAGGCCTTCGAGCATCCTGGCAATGGCTTCAAGCAGTTCCAGGATCAGGGCCTGGGCTTCAGCGCCAGGGGTTTCGGCTTCCGGCAAGTGAGCTATGGTTTGCAGGTAGGCACGTTCGATTTCTTCTCGCCGCCAATGGTCGATCACCAGGCCTTGGGCGATGGTGCGCAAAAAGGCGCGTGGAGCTCGAAGTTCCAGGCGTTCGCTACGCTGCAACAGGCGCACGAAGGTGTCCTGGGCCAGGTCCGCCGCATCGGCGGCATTGCCCAGCCGGGTGCGCAGCCACGTATTGAGCCAGCCGTGATGCCGGCTGTAGAGCGCCTGTACTGCAAACTCGGGAGATGACATGGACGCAACGGCCTGGATGTTACAAATGATAATAGGTCGCATTGTCATCAGCCGTCGGCGAATTTGCAACCACCGTTCGCCCGCTGTGTCCTCCCGTCGGCTATTTCTTCGTATCCCTAATTATTTGTACAGGTTTGCCGACAGACTTGTACGTGTGCACCAAAGTGGAGCGGATTGATAACCGCTCGCACTGTTACATGGACCGTTGCAAATCTGGAATGCACCCCCACTCCTTGCCTAAGAAGCCTCATCAATGAATCTAAAGTTCAGCCACAAAATCCTTCTTGCCGCCTCTGGTGTGGTGGTCCTGGCTTTTGCCCTGTTCACGCTCTACAACGATTATTTGCAGCGCAACACCATCGGCAGCAGCCTTGAGTCGTCCATCGAGCAATCCGGCGACCTGACGGCCAGCAGCATCCAGAACTGGATGAGTGGCCGGATATTGGTGCTGGAAAACCTGGCGCAAAACATCGCGCACCAGGGCGCTACTGCCGATCTGCCAGGGCTGGTCGATCAGCCAGCGCTGACCTCGAACTTCCAGTTCACTTATGTCGGCCAGGCCAACGGTGTCTTCACCCAACGTCCGGACGCCAAAATGCCTGACGGCTACGACCCGCGTCAGCGCCCCTGGTACAAACAGGCGGTGACCGCTGATAAAACCATGCTGACCCCGCCTTACCTGGCGGCGGTAGGTGGCCTGGTGGTGACCGTTGCCCTGCCGGTGAAGCACAACGGCGAACTGCTCGGTGTGGTGGGCGGCGACCTGAGCCTGGAAACCCTGGTGAAGATCATCAACTCCGTGGACTTCGGTGGTATCGGCCATGCGTTCCTGGTCAGCGGCGACGGTCAGGTGATCGTCAGCCCGGACAAAGACCAGGTGATGAAGAACCTCAAGGACATCTACCCCGGGACCCCGGTGCGCATTGGCAAGGGTATCCAGGACGTTGAGCTGAACGGGCAGGACCGTATCCTTTCGTTTACTCCAGTGACTGGCTTGCCGAACGCCGAGTGGTACATCGGCCTGTCGATCGACAAGGCCAAGGCCTACGCGCCGTTGAGCCAGTTCCGTACGTCTGCGCTGATTGCGATGTTTGTCGCGGTGGCGGCCATTGCGTTGCTGCTGAGCCTGTTGATCCAGGTATTGATGCGCCCGTTGACCACCATGGGTCGCGCCATGCAGGACATCGCCCAGGGCGAAGGCGATCTGACCCGGCGCCTGGTGGTGCAGGGCAAGGATGAGTTCGCAGTGCTGGGTGGTTCGTTCAACCAGTTCGTGGAGCGGATTCACGCGTCGATCTCGGAAGTGTCTTCCGCCACCCGTCAGGTGCATGACTTGTCGCAGCGGGTGATGACCTCGTCCAATGCGTCGCTTGTCGGCTCGGATGAGCAGAGCGCTCGCACCAACAGCGTGGCCGCGGCCATCAACCAGTTGGGGGCTGCGACCCAGGAAATCGCCCGCAATGCCGCCGATGCCTCGCAACATGCCAGCGGTGCCAGCGAACAGGCCGATGACGGTCGCCAAGTGGTGGAAAAAACCATCCAGGCCATGACCGAGCTGTCGCAGAAGATCAGCCTTTCCTGCACCCAGATCGAAACCCTGAACGCCAGCACCGACAACATCGGCCACATCCTGGACGTGATCAAGGGCATCTCCCAGCAAACCAACCTGCTGGCCCTGAACGCGGCCATCGAAGCGGCCCGTGCCGGTGAAGCCGGCCGTGGTTTTGCGGTGGTGGCCGATGAAGTGCGCAACCTGGCGCACCGCACCCAGGAGTCGGCGGAAGAAATCCACAAGATGATTACCTCGCTTCAAGTCGGCTCCCGTGAAGCGGTAACCACGATGAACGCCAGCCAGACGTCCAGCGAAGAAAGCGTGGAAGTGGCCAACCAGGCCGGCCTGCGACTGGTCAGCGTGACGCAGCGTATCGGTGAGATCGACGGCATGAACCAGTCGGTAGCCGCTGCGACCGAAGAACAGACCGCTGTCGTTGAAACCCTCAACATGGACGTCAGCCACATCAACCTGCTGAACCAGCAAAGCGTGGCCAACCTCAATGAAACCCTGAAGGATTGCGATGCCTTGTCCCAACAGGCCAATCGACTGAAGCAGCTGGTGGACAGCTTCAAGATCTGACCCCAGCCGCAAGCCGAGCCACTGCCATCGCGAGCAAGCTCCCACAGGGGATTGGCGGTGAGCCTGGATCCTGGGTTCACTGCAACTCAATGTGGGAGCGAGCTTGCTCGCGATGGCGATCTTCAATGCAGCACAGGCCGCTCAGCCCAATGCTTGAACCTCAAGCCAACCCAATCCCTGTGGCGAGGGAGCTTGCTCCCGCTCGGCTGCGAAGCAGTCGTAAACCGGCGGGTGCGGTGTGTCTGATGCTCCGCATTTGGCAGGTTTTGGGGCCGCTTCGCGGCCCAGCGGGAGCAAGCTCCCTCGCCACGG
>NZ_FOTH01000082.1:0-1090 GCF_900114515.1 Pseudomonas sp. NFACC46-3 | reverse complement strand
TCCGGCATTGCTCCGTGGGCCCGCCGCGAAGGGCCATCCATGGCCCAGCGCGGCTATCCCGGCATCCATGCCGGGATGCCCACTCCACAATGCCTACGTTCGGCCATCGTGGTTAACGGGGCGCCGAGATCAACGTCCGCCGCGAGGCGGCCTTATAGCCGGCCTGGTTCTTGATGGGGACCGCGTTTCCCCCGTGGGAGCGAGCCTGCTCGCGAAGGCGGCGGTACATTCAGCATTGATGCAAGCAGACCCACCGCTATCGCGAGCAAGCTCGGCTCCCACAGGGATCGGCGGTGGACACTGATCTTATAAACGACCAAAAAACTGTGTGGGAGCGAGCTTGCTCGCGATGGCGGCCTGACAGCCGACCAGGGGTTGTGGGAATGGTCGGACGCCCTTCCTGGTTCAAGCAGATTTTTCCGACGAGCCCTGGCGGTTGCCGGGTGGGAAGGGCTGTCGCTAACCTTTTCCTGTCGCTGAAAATTCAGCGGCCAGGCCTGGAAACCTGAAAAAAAAAGGAGCTTTATTTCAATCCTAATGGAGCGCCAACATGTCTGAAGATAACTCTGGGCCAACAAAAAACGATTCCATTTCTCCCGAAGCCAGCCAGATTCCCCCGATACTTGATGAAGCCGCCAAGCGCGTTATCGACCACTATCTCGACCCCAAACCTCAAGCCAAAAAGAAAAAGCCCTCAGGTCAACTGTTCACCGTCGTGGACGGCGTCGACACCGAAAGCCTACTGGCCAACCTCAGCGAAACCCTGGCCTCAGCCGATGCCATGGTCAGCGACCTTGCCTTCGACCTGAAAGGCTCGCGACGCCATGTTGCCCTTGGCATTCAGCAACTGATCGAGCTGGGCGCCTTGTTGGCGAATCGGATGCTGGACAACGTCAATACACAACCCTGACCGCACCGCGCGCAAAAGCGAGCAAGCTTCCACTGGAGAAACGCGATTACCCTAAGCCAGGTCGGCTCTCAGGCCGCCTCGCGGAGGACGTTGATCTCGGCGCCCCGTTAACCACGCTGGCCGAACGCAGGCATTGTGGAGTGGGCATCCCGGCATGGATGCCGGGATAGCTGCGCTGGG
>NZ_FOTH01000059.1:0-16225 GCF_900114515.1 Pseudomonas sp. NFACC46-3 | reverse complement strand
AAGTTGCCACCGGTCGCACCGGTAATGGTGGTGCTGACCGTACTGCCGTTGTTGTAGACGTCATTGGCTGGCGTCTCGACGTTGACGGTGCCGGTAGTCTGGCCAGCCGCGATGGTGATGACCGAGCCATTGCTCAAGGTCACGGTCACCGGGGTTTGGGCCGGGTTGGTCAGGGTGGCGGTGTAGGTGATCTGGCCGCCTTCGGTCACGGTGTTGCCCGCCGTCAGGGTGACGGTGGTGGTGTCGATGGTGTCGGTGATCTGGGTCACGGCCGGCGTGGTGGGCACGGTCAAGGCAATACCAGTGCCACCGGTGGTGCCAGTGACGGTCACGCTGATCTGGCTTGGGTCGTTGTAAACAGTGTCATTCGGCGCGAGTGGAACGTTGACGCTACCGGTCAGCTGACCCGCCGGGATCACGATGACCGCGCCGTTGGACAAGGTCACGGTCAAGGCCGTCTGCGGGGCCTGGGTCACGGTCGCGGTATAGACCAGCACGCCGCCGGCTTCGGTCAGGGTTGGCGTAGCGCTCAGGGTCATCGTCGCATTGAGCACGGCGTTGGCGGTTGTATCCGTAGTATCGCCACCCAGGATGTTGTTATCGGTGGCGGCAGCCGCAGCGAGACCTTCAGTTGGGAAACCGACAGTAGGGTCGACACTACCAGCGGTGGCATCCAGCACCACAAAGCTGTGGCCGCCACCGGCGGCACCGCCCGTACCTGCGGCAGTGGCGCCGGCGGCGGTGGCTTCCAGGGCGGTCGTCGGGTCGACGCCGGCGGCGATGGCTTGTTGCAGCTCTTCTACTGACGGCGCAGCCTGGGCTGTGGCCTGTTCAAGATCGGTGGACGAGTCCGGGGCATTGGCGCTCCACTGGGTATCGCGGCCCAGGTCCAGGGTGCGGCCGTCGGCCAGATCCAATGTGACGGCGCCGGAAGGGCCAGTGTCCAACTGATCGCCCGTGTACAAGCGATCACCTTCAATGAGTACGCGCCGGATGCCCTCAGGGGATACGACGAAAACCTGACCAACAATGCTTTTGACAACGGCAATAACACTGCTCATTGAAGACTCTCCGGGGGCCACGCTCAGTAGACTTCCATGGACCCGCTGGCTTGTAGGCAGCAGCGGTCTGGACGTTCATGTTCACAAAGTAAGGTTATTTGACGCTTTTACATGTCAATATTTTGGCTATAATTTTTCAATTATTTTGTTTGTGCCAAACTATTGACCTTATGCCGGCCATCCTAAACAATCATTGGCGTAATGTCACATTGATATTTAAGCGGCGACCTGTTCTTTCGGTGCGTGTTCCAGCTCCTGTTTTGAACTTTCCGACATACGGTCATTCCGGTTGCCATCATCCGATGCAGCGCCACGTTTCGCTGTGATCCAAGACAAGTGTTTCAGGAAGAAATCCACCATGCGTCTGTACCTGTTCAAGGCTTTACCTTTTGCCCTCGCCGCCAGTTTCGTACAAGCACAAACCTTGCCGCAGGCCATGCAACAGGCGCTGGATGTCCATCCTGAAATCCAGGCCGGCGTGAACAGTCGCCTTGCGGCGGATTACCAACTCAAGGCGGCCAAGGGTGGCTACCTGCCTAGAGTGGACCTTGCAGCCGGATACGGCCGTGAAGGCACCGACAGCGTCACCACCCGGTCGGGCGGGACCAATCATTGGGAAACCCTGAACCGCAGCGAGTCGAGCCTGCGCCTGTCGCAAATGGTTTTTGACGGTTTTGCGACGTCCAGCGAAGTTGGGCGTCAACAAGCCACCGTCAATGCCCGTGCCTACTCGTTGCTGGACGCGTCCGAGCGCACCGGGTTGACAGTGGCCCAGGTCTACCTGGACGTGCTGACCCGTCGCGAGTTCGTGCGCCTGGCCGAGGAAAACCTCAAGAGTCACGAGCGCATCTTCGACCAGATCAAGCTGCGCACTTCCCGCGGCGTGGGCAGCGGCGCCGACATGGACCAGGCCGAAGCGCGCATGGCCCAGGCCCGCAACAACCTGATCACCGAACAAACCAACCTGGCCGATGCCGAGACCAACTACCTCAGCGCCGTCGGCCAACTGCCCGATCAACTGGAGCGACCTGCTGATTTTCTGGCGTTGCTGCCGGCCAACCTGACCGAAGCCCGCGCCCAGATGTTGGAAAACAGCCCGGTGCTGCGTTCGGCCGAAGCCGACATCGCCGCAGCCGAGCAACAGTACGAAGCCGCCAAGTCAAGCTTCTACCCACGTTTCGACGCTGAGCTGGGCCGCACTGCCGACAACGACCTGGACGGCCAGAACGGTCACAACAATGAATGGCAAGCCATGCTGCGCATGCGTTTCAACCTGTATGCCGGCGGCAGCAACAAGGCGGACCTGGAATCCAAGTCGTACCTGTCCAACCAGGCGCTGGACATTCGCAACAACGCGCTGCGCCAGCTCAATGAAGAACTGGGCCTGGCCTGGAACGCCTTGAACAACGCCAACGCCCAGGTGCCGATCGCCCAGCAATACGTGGATCGCAGCGCCAATGTGCGCACTGCCTACCAGAAGCAGTTCAGCCTCGGCGAGCGGACCCTGCTCGACTTGCTCGACAGTGAAAACGAGCTGTTCAGCGCGTCCCGCCGTCTGGCCGAAATCAAGAATGTGCAGCTGTTCACCCAGTACCGGATCAAGGCGACCATGGGCCAGCTGTTGAAAAGCCAGGGTGTGGTCGCGCCGTTGGCATCGGTTGTGCAGAACGACATGAAGCCCAAGGTTCAGTTGCCTGGGATGAATTGAGTCCTACCACCCGTTTTAATCAGTCAGAGTGCCGAGCGTGGAATCAGAAGTCAGTCCAGTCGAACTAGTTCATGACCCGCGCACGCTGCACGACGACCCGCTGCTGGACGGCTTGCTGGCGCTTTGCATGCTGCATCAGAAGCCGGCCAGCGCCGCAATGCTCACCACCGGCCTGCCGCTGCCCAAGCAGCGGCTGAGCGTCGAATTATTGTCGCGCGCGGCGGCCCGTGCCGGCCTGCAAGGTCGGGTGCTGCAACGCAAGCTCGAACAAATCCCGACCATCGCCATGCCAGCGCTGTTGTTGCTCAAGGACGGCCGCAGTGCCGTGCTGCTGGGCTGGGTCGGTGACGATCAGGCGCGGTTGCTGCTCAGCGAAAGTGATGGCGGTGAGGTGACCATCAGCCGCGAACTGCTGGCCGATGACTACAGTGGCAAGGTGTTCTTCGCCCAGCCGCAGCATAAATTTGACGTTAACCACGGCACGCTGATTCCTCGGGCGCGTTCGTGGTTTCGCGACACCCTCAAGCGGTCCCGCTGGCTGTATGCCGATGCCATTGCCGCGAGCCTGCTGATCAACATCATCGCCATGGCCGCGCCACTGTTCGTGATGAACGTCTACGACCGCGTGGTGCCGAACCAGGCCGAATCGACCCTGTGGGTATTGGCCGTTGGTATCACCGGCGCCTATGTCTTCGACCTGATCCTCAAGATGCTGCGTAGCCTGTGTCTGGATCTGGCGGGCAAGAAAACCGACCTGATCATCTCGGCGACGCTGTTCGAGCGCATCGTCGGTATGTCCATGAAATACCGCCCGGCGCGGGTCGGCAGCTTTGCCCAGAACATCCATGAGTTCCAGAGCCTGCGGGATTTCCTCGCTTCGCTGACCCTCACCAGCCTGATCGACCTGCCATTCACCCTGCTGATCTTCATGGTCATCGCGATTATCGGCGGGCACCTGGTGTGGATTCCGGTGCTGGCATTCCCGATTGCCTTGCTGATCGGCTACGCCTTGCAAAAGCCCTTGGTGGCAACCATGGAACGCACCATGGCCCTGGGCGCCGAGCGCCAATCCAGCCTGATCGAAACCCTGGCCGGCCTGGACGCGGTGAAGGTCAACAACGCCGAGAGCGAGCGCCAGTACCAGTGGGAACAGACCATCGGCACCCTCAGCCGCCTCGAACTGCGGGTGAAGATGTTGTCCGGGCTGGCGATGAACATCACCTTGCTGATCCAGCAATTGGCCGGGGTGATCATGATCGTCTTCGGCGTTTACCTGATCATCGCCGGCAACCTGAGCATGGGCGGGCTGGTGGCCTGCTACATGCTCAGTGGCCGCGCCCTCAGCCCACTGGCGTCGCTGTCGGGCCTGTTGACCCGCTACCAGCAGGCGCGGGTGACCATGACCTCCGTCGACCAGATGATGGAGCTGCCCCAAGAGCGCAATTTCGACGAGCGCCCGCTCAGCCGCAAGGTGTTGCAGGGCGCCATTGAATGCCGTCAGTTGAACTTCACCTACCCGAACCAGCAGAACCCCGCGCTGAAGAACATCAACCTGGTGATCAAGCCGGGCGAGAAAATCGGCATCATCGGTCGCAGCGGCTCGGGCAAGAGTTCCCTGGCCAAGTTGCTGGTGGGGCTTTATCAACCCGATGACGGCGCCTTGCTAGTGGACGGCGTGGACATCCGCCAGATCGACGTCAGCGAGCTGCGCTACAACATTGGCTACGTGCCCCAGGACATCCAGCTGCTGGCCGGCACCCTGCGGGACAACCTGACCTCCGGCGCCCGTTACGTCGAAGATGAACTGGTGCTCCAGGCCGCGGAACTGGCGGGCGTGCATGAGTTCGCGCGCCTGCATCCGCAGGGCTATGAACTGCAGGTCGGTGAGCGCGGACAAAACCTGTCCGGTGGCCAGCGCCAGAACGTCGCCCTGGCCCGCGCATTGCTGCTCAACCCGCCCATCCTGTTGCTGGACGAACCCACCAGCGCCATGGACAACACGGGTGAAGAACGCTTGAAACAGCGCCTGGCCGCCGTGGTGGAAAACAAGACCGTGTTGTTGGTGACGCACCGGGCATCCTTGCTGTCGTTGGTGGACCGCCTGTTGGTGATCGACCGTGGACAGATCCTTGCCGACGGCCCGAAAGCCGCCGTCATGGAAGCGTTGAAGAAGGGGCAGATCAGTGTTGCTTAAATCAGGTTTCAGGGGCGCTGTGGGCCGCTATTTCAAAGGCTCCGACTCGCTGCACGGCCAACCGCTGCCCGAAGTCAACAAGGCGCTGATCGAGGACGCTCCCCGGGTGGTGCGCTTGACGATCTGGGGCATCATCGGCTTCTTTGTGTTCCTGGCGCTGTGGGCCAACTTCGCCGTGATCGACGAAGTGACCAAGGGCGACGGCAAGGCGATTCCCTCGTCCAAGATCCAGAAAGTCCAGAACCTGGAAGGCGGCATCGTCGCTGAGCTGTTCGTCAAGGAAGGGCAGATCGTCGAAGCCGGCGCACCGTTGATCCGCCTGGACGACACCCGCTTTGTCTCCAATGTCGGCGAAACCGAGGCCGATCGCCTGTCCATGCTGTTGCGGGTCGAGCGCCTGAGTGCCGAGGTCGATGACCGGCCGCTGAACTTCCCGGCCGATGTGCTCAAGGCGGTGCCGGGCCAGGCCGCCAGCGAGGAGTCGCTGTACATCAGCCGCCGCCAGCAGTTGCACGATGAAATCGGCGGCTTGCAGGAGCAGTTGATTCAGCGCCAGCAGGAACTGCGCGAATTCGTGTCCAAGCAGGCGCAATACCGCTCAGGCCTGGCGCTGCAACGCCAGGAAATCAACATGTCCGAGCCGCTGGTGGCCCAGGGCGCGGTATCGCCGGTGGAAGTGCTGCGGCTCAAGCGCGCCGAGGTCGAGACCCGTGGGCAACTGGACGCCACGACGCTGGCGATCCCGCGTGCCGAATCGGCGATCAAGGAAGTGCAGCGCAAGATCGACGAGACGCGCGGCAAGTTCCGCAGCGATGCCCTGACCCAGCTCAATGAAGCACGCACCGACCTGAACAAGGCCCAGGCCACCGGCAAAGCCCTGGAAGACCGGGTGAGCCGGACCCTGGTGACGTCGCCCGTGCGCGGCATCGTCAACAAGTTGCTGGTGAACACCATCGGCGGCGTGATCCAGCCCGGCAGCGACCTGGTGGAAATCGTGCCGCTGGACGATACCATCCTGGTGGAGGCGAAAATCCGTCCCCAGGACATCGCCTTCCTGCACCCCGGCCAGGACGCCACGGTGAAATTCACCGCATACGACTACACCATCTACGGCGGGATGAAAGCCAAGCTGGAACAGATCGGCGCCGATACCATCACCGATGAAGACAAGAAGACTACTTACTACATCATCAAGCTGCGCACCGAACGCAGCCACCTGGGCACTGATGAAAAACCGCTGCTGATCATTCCTGGCATGGTGGCGTCGGTGGACATCATCACCGGCAAGAAAACCGTGCTCAGCTACCTGCTCAAGCCCATCATCAAGGCCCGGGCCGAGGCGCTGCACGAGCGGTAGTCCACAGCTGCCAATCGATGACTGGATAGCTTTTGTGGCGAGGGAGCTTGCTCCCGCTTGAGTGCGCAGCGCTCATCGCTTTTTTGGGGGCCGCTGCGCGACCCAGCGGGAGCAAGCTCCCTCGCCACAGGACCGTGTCGTTCCCTCAAGTTCTGCCATATGCTTATGCATTTTTAATATTTAAATTAACTTTCTTATACCCTTAAAGTCATCCCCCTGCGTACCTGCCGACCAATCGGCGCGCCGCACGACACAAACCAACACGGTAACGCCGTGAGTTTTGATCGAGTGCGCGCCTGTTCAAGCGCGCCGTGCGTGGGAGTGATGTATGTCAGCCGTCTCTTATTCTCCGGATTCCCTTACCCCAAGCGCCGCGAACATCGCGCCGCAGACGTTCGAAATCCGTCCGTTCATCGAAGCCGTTGGCGCCGAGATCATTGGGCTGGACCTGTCCCGGCCGATCAACGACCAGGACTTCGCCCGCATCCACCGCGCCCACCTGGATCATCATGTGGTGGTGTTCCGCGACCAGCAAATTACCCCGGAACAGCACATCGCCTTCAGCCGCCGTTTTGGCGTACTGCAAATCCATGTGCTCAAGCAGTTCCTGTTGGCCGGGCATCCGGAGATCCTCATCGTCTCCAACATCATCGAAAACGGCCAATCCGTCGGCCTCGGCGATGCCGGCAAATTCTGGCATTCGGACCTCTCCTATAAAGAACTGCCCAGCCTCGGCTCGATGCTCCACGCTCAGGAATTGCCAAGCGAAGGCGGCGACACGCTGTTTGCCGACATGCACAAAGCCTGGGAGGGTTTGCCCGATGCGTTGCGCAAAGCGGTGGAAGGCCGTTCGGCGGCTCACTCTTACACGGCGCGCTACAGCGAGACCAAATTCGAAGGCAACTGGCGCCCGACGCTGACGCCGGAGCAACTGGCCCAGGTTGCCGAAGTCGTCCATCCCATCGTGCGCACCCACCCGGAAACCGGGCGCAAGGCGTTGTTCGTCAGCGAGGGCTTCACCACCCGCATCGTCGGCTTGCCGGAGGACGAAAGCCAAGCGCTGCTGGCCGAGCTGTATGCCCACAGCGTGCTGCCGCAGAACATCTATCGCCATCAATGGCAGCCCCATGACCTGGTGTTCTGGGACAACCGCTCGCTGATCCACCTGGCCGCCGGTTGCCCGAGCCATCTGCGCCGCAAGCTGTACCGCACCACCATCCAGGGCGACGCCCCTTTCTGATCGGCTGCGCCTGGCGCAAAGAGCTTGGAGAATCACCATGTCCAAACGCATCGCTTTTGCACCGCTGGCCGCCGCCATCGGCCTGGGCTTCAGTTTGTTGGCTGGCAGCCTGGTCACGCCGGCCAGCGCCCACGCCGAGGGCGAGATTCGGATCGCCGAGCAGTTCGGCATCGTTTACCTGTTGCTGAACGTGGTCCGCGACCAGCAATTGATCGAGAAGCACGGCAAGGAGGAGGGCATCGACATCAAGGTCGATTGGACTCAACTGTCCGGCGGCGCGGCGGTCAACGATGCGTTGCTGTCTGGCTCCATCGACATTGCCGGGGCCGGCGTCGGGCCGTTGTTGACGGTCTGGGACCGCACCCGTGGCAAGCAGAACGTCAAGGCCGTGGCCTCCCTGGGCAACTTCCCTTATTACCTGTTGAGCAACAACCCGAACATCAAGACCATCGCCGACTTCACCGAGAAGGACCGCATCGCGGTGCCAGCGGTGGGTGTTTCGGTGCAGTCGCGCTTCCTGCAATACGCCGCCGCCAAGCAGTGGGGCGACAAGGACTTCAATCGCCTCGACAAGTACACCTTGGCCGTTCCTCACCCGGATGCCACGGCGGCATTGATCGCCGGCGGCACCGAGTTGACCGGGCACTTTTCCAACCCGCCGTTCCAGGACCAGGCCCTGCAAAACCCCAGTGTCCACGTGGTGCTCAATTCCTATGACGTACTCGGTCCGAACTCGCCCACGGTGCTGTTTGCCACCGAGAAATTCCGCGATGAAAACCCGAAGACCTACAAGGCATTCGTCGAGGCGCTGACCGAAGCGGCCGAATTCGCTCAGAAGGACAAAGGCGCGGCGGCGGACACCTACCTGCGGGTGACCCAGGCCAAGATCGACCGGGCGACATTGCTGAAGATCATCGACAACCCGCAGATCGAATTCACCGTTAGCCCGAAAAACACTTACCCGCTGGCCGAGTTTCTTTACCGCGTCGGTGCGATCAAGAACAAACCGGCGTCATGGGAGGATTATTTCTTCCAGGATGCCAAACCGTTGCAGGGGAGCTGATTGTCATGAATGCGCCATTGCAAGGCCACGCGGCCAGCAACGCCACCCGCACCGACACCGCGTTGTTGTCGGTGGATAACGTCAGCTTGGAATACCGCACCCCGCAACGCGTGGTCCGGGCCACCCATCAAGTGAGTTTTGAAGTCGACCCGGCGGACCGTTTTGTCCTGCTCGGGCCGTCTGGTTGCGGCAAGTCCACCTTGCTCAAGGCCATTGGCGGTTTCATCGCCCCGTGCGAAGGCGAGATCCGCTTGCAAGGCCTGGTCGTCAGCGCGCCGGGGCCGGACCGGATCGTGGTGTTCCAGGAGTTCGACCAACTGCCGCCCTGGAAAACCGTGAAGCAGAACGTGATGTTCGCGCTGTTGGCGTCTGGCACGCTCAAGCGTCGCGAAGCTGAGGAGCGGGCGCTGCATTACCTGGACAAGGTTGGTCTGGCGGCGTTTGCCGATGCGTATCCCCATACGTTGTCCGGCGGCATGAAAGCTCGCGTCGCGATTGCCCGGGCGCTGGCGATGCAGCCGAAAATCCTCTTGATGGATGAGCCCTTCGCGGCCCTCGATGCCCTGACCCGGCGCAAAATGCAGGAAGAGTTGCTGCTGCTCTGGGAAGAGGTGCGCTTCACGCTGCTGTTCGTCACCCACTCGATCGAAGAGGCGTTGGTGGTGGGCAATCGCATCCTGCTGCTGTCACCGCACCCCGGGCGTGTGCGGGCCGAAGTCCACAGCCATCAATACGATCTGCACAGCCTCGGTGGCGTGGGGTTCCAGCACACGGCGCGGCGCATCCATGGGTTGCTGTTCAATGAAGGCCAGCCGCTTGAAGCCGAGCGTGAGCTGGATTTCACCGACATTCGTATCGCGTACTGAGGGGAACATTCCATGAGCCATTTGTCGCCCGCGCGCGAAGAATATGAAGTCGACCTGCAACCTTTGACCCACGTGCCGCTGGAGCGGGAGCTGCCCCTCGGCCAGCGCCTCTGGCAACAGGGCTGGCTGCGCAAGAGCCTGATCCTGTTGCTGCTGGCGGTGGTGTGGGAAGCCGTGGCCCGCTACCAGAACAACGACCTGCTGCTACCGGGCTTCCTGCAAACCGCCAACGCGTTGTACGACGGTCTGCTCAGCGGCGAGCTGCTGGGCAAGGTGTGGATTTCCCTGGTGGTGCTGATCAAGGGCTACCTGCTGGGCATCGTCCTGGCGTTCGGCCTGACCACCCTGGCGGTGTCGACCCAACTGGGCCGCGACCTGCTCAGCACCCTGACATCGATGTTCAACCCGTTGCCGGCCATCGCCCTGTTGCCGTTGGCGCTGCTGTGGTTTGGCCTGGGGCAGAACAGCCTGATTTTCGTGCTGGTGCATTCGGTGCTGTGGGCGCTGGCGTTGAACATGTATGCAGGGTTTCTCGGCGTGTCGGAAACGCTGCGCATGGCTGGGCGCAACTACGGGCTCAAGGGCCTGCGTTTTGTGCTGTTTATCCTGATCCCGGCGGCGTTGCCATCGATCCTCGCCGGGCTGAAAATCGGCTGGGCCTTCGCCTGGCGCACCCTCATCGCCGCCGAACTGGTGTTCGGCGCCACCAGTGGCAAGGGCGGCCTGGGCTGGTACATCTTCCAGAACCGCAACGAGCTGTACACCGACAAGGTGTTTGCCGGGTTGGCGGTGGTGATTTTGATCGGGTTGTTGGTGGAGAACCTGGTGTTCGACAGTTTGGAGCGGGTGACGGTGAAGCGTTGGGGGATGCAGCGCTAATCGATGGTGAGAATGCACCCTGTGGCGAGGGAGCTTGCTCCCGCTCGACTGCGTAGCAGTCGCAAAACCCGGCAACGCGGTCAGCCAGAAGAAACACAGGGGCCTGCTTCGCAGGCCAGCGGGAGCAAGCTCCCTCGCCACGGGTTCTGGGTTGTCTGGGCTGGCGTCATCGCGAGCAAGCTCGCTCCCACAGTTGACGGGCGTTGATCTCGATATCTCAGTCGACACAAAACCCCTGTGGGAGCGAGCTTGCTCGCGATGGCGGTTTTCAATCCACCACAGGAATGTCAGCCCGAAGCCTGGACCTCAAGCCGATCCATCGCCCGCTCCACCAATAAATGCACCCCATCGGCCATGCGGCTGATCGCCAGGATGACACTGCGGCGGCTGCTTTCAACGTCATCCGCCAGGTCGGCGGCGATGGCGCTGATGGACAGCAGGTCTTCGGAGGCATTGGCCAACAGGGTTTCGGTGTCGATGTCCGGGGCGACCATGAAGAGTTGGGATGCTTGGGTTTTACCCGAGGCTTCATCGGCCGGTTTGGGGTTGAGGTAGTAGTCGAGGGCGCGCTCGGCGGCTTCGTCGAGTTTTTTGGTTTTTGAGGATTTGTCGGAGTTGCCAGGGCCTCCTGGCGGATTCGGAGTTACCTTGAACATGTTTTGGCTTCCTATTCAATCAGAGCCGCCCTAGCTCGCTTGCACGCGATATAAGGGTGGCAGCTATGTGAGGGTGTGCAAGACCGAGTAGGAACCACCAAAAAAACCTCGGCAGACCCGAAGGTCTCCCCACACACAGCCGCCATAAAACACGGGCACGAATGCTCATTAAATGGCTGGTGGCATTATTTGGCGTTCTTTTACCCGGACTTGCACGTCCGTGTCACCGTTTTTTCAGTGACAAACCCAGACTAGCGGCGGGCCCGAAGCCGGACAAGTTCACCAACATCGCTACAACTTGAAGGAAATCTCCTAGGACCTGTTGCTTACTGAAATGGAACACCGAACCTGTGGCGAGGGGATTTATCCCCGTTGGGCTGCGCAGCAGCCCTGAAACCAGTCTCCTCGGTGTGTCAGGCTGCGGGTGTTCAACCATTTGGGGCTGCTGCGCAGCCCAGCGGGGATAAATCCCCTCGCCACAATTGCGTTCGGCTTGGGCGTGGGGAACGCCTCAGGTGTTCAGGCGCGGATTTATTTATCGTTGGCCGGCCCGTTAGCCAGATAAAGCCACCTCCTTTTCCATTAGACTTGCGACCCTCCAGCAAGCCTTCAGGACACGGAATGCCAGTCCCTCAAAGCACCCTTCGCAAAGCCCTGGTCGTTTGGCTCTATGCCGCCGCCCTGATGCATCTGCTTGCCGGCGTCACCCTGAGCTGGGCAGGCCATTCGGGCTTGCTCGATGGCTACCTGCAAAACATCGAACAGGCCTTCTGGGGCGCCGCCGCGGTGCCCGCGACGGCCAGGGCACAACAGGTCTGGTGGCTGGCCTTGTTCGGCGCCACGTTGCAAAGCTATGCGTTGTACATGCTCGCCCTCGTGCACATTGGCAATCGACTGAAGCGCGCCATGCCTTGGGGTTGGATCATCGCCGGCATCTTGCTCTGGGCGCCCCAGGACATGCTGATTTCTGCCCAGGCACGGGTCTGGTCGCACCTGTGGTTCGACAGCCTGGCACTGCTCGTTTTATTGCCGCCGCTGTTTTGGCTCTATCGCCACGACCGCCGCACCTCCCTGACTGACAACGCGTCGAGTGATGCAAACCATGCCTGACTTTTCTCTGCTGGACTGGGCCATCACCCTGCTGATTGCCCAAGCGATCCTCGGTGCGCTGGATACCCTGTATCACCACGAACTCACCGTCGCCTTGCCCTATCGTCACAGTGCCCGGCTGGAGCTCTCTATCCACGCCCTGCGCTCGTGCTTCTACGGGATCCTGTTCCTGGGCATGGCGCACTTGGCCTTCGAGGGGACGTGGGCGATCGTCATCGCGCTGCTGTTCGCGCTGGAGATCGGCCTGACGCTCTGGGATTTCGTGGTCGAGGACCGGACCCGCAAGTTGCCCGCCATCGAGCGCATCATGCACACGGTGCTGGCGGTCAACGGCGGGGCCTTCTTCGCGTTGTACGGCGTGCAACTGGCGCAATGGGCGAATTTGCCGACCGGCCTGAGCGCGATCGAGCTGGGCTGGCGCGGTTGGTTGCTGACCTTGTTCGCCATCGGGGTCACGGCCTCGGGGATTCGCGACGGGTTGGCGGCCTTGCGCATGCAGCGCGCGGGCAAGCCCGCCAACCCGTTTGCCGGTGGCGCCTACAAGCGCGTGCTGGTGACCGGGGGCACCGGGTTTATCGGCGAGACACTGGTCAATCAACTGCTCGATGCCGGGCACACGGTCAGCGTGCTGGCTCGCGATCCATTGAAAGCGGCCTATCTGTTCGACGGCCGCGCCCGGTGCCTGCGTTCGTTGGGCAAACTGGGCCATGACGAAACCTTCGATGTGGTGATCAACCTGGCAGGCGCACCGGTGGCCGGGCCGCGCTGGAGTCCCAAGCGTCAGGCGCAACTCATCGCCAGTCGGGTCAATACCACTGAAGCCTTGATGACCTGGTTGAAAAACGCCCGGCACAAACCGGCGTTGTGGATACAGGCCTCGGCCGTCGGTTTTTACGGCGTGCGTGACGCCAGCGAAAGTCTCGATGAAAGTGCCGCCCAGGGTGATGGTTTCATGGCTGAACTCTGTGTGCGTTGGGAAGCCTCAGCCCGGCCCGCCACTGAGTTGGGCGTGCGCCAGGTGGTGATGCGCCTGGGCGTGGTGTTTGGCCCGGGCGGCGCGTTGCTGCCGTTGCTGATTCCGTTTCGCCTGGGGTTCGGCGGGCGGATGGGCGATGGTCGGCAGATCATGAGTTGGGTGCACCGCGACGACGTCATCCAAGTGATCGCCCGGGCTTTCGATGACGAAAGCCTGAGCGGCACCTACAACCTGGTGGCGCCAGAAACGGTCAGTCAGGCGCTGTTCGCCGAAAGCGTCGGCAAGGTACTCAAGCGTCCGGTGTGGTTCCACATTCCTGCCGCGCCGGTGCGTGCCCTGGCTGGCGAGATGGCCCAGCTGTTTTTCGACGGCCAGCGCGTGGTGCCCAATCGTCTCGTCGAGGCCGGTTATACGTTCCGGTACCCGACCCTCGACGCTGCCTTGCGCGACCTGGCCTGAGGAGCGCCCATGAGCAAGCCCCGGATGTACCTGCTGGCCGGCAACGGAAGCGCCGCCGATTGGTGGGACGACGCGTTGCCGCATTTTCAGCACCACGACGTGGTGCCGCTGGAGCTGCCTGGCTTTGGTAACAACCCTCAGGCCCCCTGCGAAGACCTGGCGGCCTACGCCCAGGCGTTGCTGGCGGCAACGGACAAGGGCAGCGCGATCATGGCGGTCGGGGTCAACGCCTTGCTGGTGCTGCACGCCTTGCAACGTCAGCCGGGGCATTTTTGTCGCAGTGTGTTGTTGGCGCCGGTTGGTGCTTTTTTGTGGCAACGACGGCTGCCGGCGTTGATGTCGCCACTGCCGATTCGCAAGACCATTCACTGGCTGCTCTCGAACAAGCCGACGCTGTTTGCCCACAAATTCTCCCGCCAGACCTGGACGCCCGCGCAGTACCAGCGCATGGGCGCCGGCTATGCTCGCTGCCGCGCCTTTGTGCCGCTCTGGGATCAGTTGCGTGCGGACACCGCACTGCCGCTGCTGGAATGGATCACCGACCCGGTCGAACTGGTCTGGGGCGATCAGGACAAGGTGCTGGGCGTCGCCCAGGCGGCGGCCTGGTCGGCCATTCTTGCCCGTGCCGATTTGACCATCAGCCTGAAACCCGGTTGGGGCCACTACCCGTGGATCGATGCGCCGGCCGAGTTCGCCGCATGGCTGGAGTCGGGCGAGCGTGGGTTCGTCGCGCACACCAAGGGTGGCCGCTTGCGTCTGGCGGAACTGGCCGGGCAGGCGGTGCCTGCGGCGCTGTCGCTCAACGATTGCCATGATCCGCGCTTGCCGGCGTTCCTGAGCAGTCAACCGGACGCTATCTGGGCGGTGCGTTCCTCCAGCTACGGCGAGGACCAGGCCGACGCGGCGAATGCCGGCCTGAGCACCACGTTCCTGCGTGAACCGACGCACAACGTGCCGGCGCGCATTGTCGAGTTGAGTGCGGCAGGTGTCGAGGAAGTGGTGGTGCAGCGCTTCATCGCACCACGGTTGTCCGGGATTGCCTTCGTGCGCCACCTGTCCGTCGAACTGGAATGGGTCGAAGGTCACCTGGAGTCGTTGGCCGATGGTCAGGTGAGCCCCGAGCGGGCGATCCTTTCCCGCCTCGGCGCGTCGTGGAGCAGCGGCACATTCAAGCCCGCCCATGGCCTGACCGAAGACGTGCTATGGCGTTTCCTGCAAGGCGTGCTGCGGGTCTTCCACTACGTACCCGGCGACGTTGAATGGGCCTGGGACGGCACGCAACTCTGGCTGCTGCAATACCGGCCGATCAGCGACTACGGCTGGCGCCGCCACCTGACCGCCGCCAACATCGCCGAGATCCTGCCGCCGCAACCCAGCGTGTTGGTGGAGTACGCCCAGCGCCGCGCGGCGGCGAGTATTCCGGCGATCATGGCGCGTTGGGACTCGCGGGTGTTACAGGACAGCGAGCCGTTCACGGCGGTGTTTGGCGGCGCGTCGTACATCAACAACGACCTGTTTCTCGCCCGGCTGGCCGACTGGGGCATCAGTGCCAGCAGTTACGCCGGCGAGGTTGGCGGCGCGACACCGCACCTGCCTTGGCGGCCACTGTGCCTGCTGCGTTCGCTGCCGTTGTTCCTGCGCATGCAACGCATCGCTCGTGGGCATCTGCTCACGCTCGAACACGGCTTGCGGCGCTTCGACCCGGAGCTGTTCGAACTGACCACACAAGGCGCCGACGGCCAGCAACTAGCCGACTGGTTCACCCGCTTCTACGTGTTCGTGGTGCAAGGCAACCTGTGCATCGCCAGCGCGTTGGCCAGCAGCGGCGGCGACCTGTTGGGGCGCCCACCGACCGCCTATGACGACCTTGAACACAGCCCCCATCGCCTGCCGTGGGAAACCGACCCGGCGACGCCACGCCCGGTGCCGACCGAGTTGCCCTTGCAAGCCTTCCCACAATGGCCCCTGGCGATTCGTGCTGCCCATTCGACGGGTCTGCCGGGCTTACGCGGTTACTACCTGCAAGTGCGCGAATGGTATCGCGACAACCTGATGCGGATGTTCTTCCGCCTGCATCACGCCATGCCGACGGCTGACCGAGCCCATTGGTTCGCGCCGCACCCGGACATCCGCACCCGCGATGGCAGCTTCTGGCAGGACGGTCGTGAAGGCACCGAGCAGGCCAGCGGCTTCATGATTTATCCGGGGCAGGCCCGCGGGATTCTGGGTGAGGACATTCTGCTTGAAGACACGTTGGACCCTGGTCGCCACGCACACTATCAAAGCGCCCGGGCGGTGATTGCGCGAATGGGTGGGCGTTTGTCCCACGGCTCGACGTTGCTGCGTGAGTTGCGCAAACCCTCGGCGGTGTTGCCGCAGGTGGATGTGGGTTGGTTGGGGCGTGAGGTGGTGTATTGCGATGGGGAGCTGAGGTTGGTGGAGTAGGCAGCGCGAAGGCTGTCGATCACGGAACCTGTGGCGAGGGAGCTTGCTCCCGCTGGGTTGCGTAGCGACCCCAAGCCGTTTGAATGCGATCTGCCTGACACTCCGAGGCGCCAGGTTTTGGGACTGCTGCGCAGTCCAGCGGGAGCAAGCTCCCTCGCCACAGGGGTGAGTTCAATTCAGGGGCTGTTCTCAATCCCCAGAAACGAAAAAA
>NZ_FOTH01000061.1:0-15761 GCF_900114515.1 Pseudomonas sp. NFACC46-3 | reverse complement strand
TAGCCGCGCTGGGCCATGGATGGCCCTTCGCGGCGGCCCACGGAGCAATGCCGGAGAGAGGGCATGCCGAGCCTAGGCGAGGCACCGAGTGGTGGGGCAAGAGCGTTTTGGTTACTTTTGCGCTTTTCAAAAGTGACCCGCTGTAAGAGCGGAACCCTAAGTAGCCGTTACCCCAACAACGGATATACACACAACTCTGGAATCCCGCCCGTAAACCCGTAAATTAGTGCGATACGCGACTCGTACCATCCACAGTAGAAATACGAACCCGCTCACCCACACGGAACACCTCATTCTCCTGAACCTGCTGCACATAGGCACGCATGCTGCCATCGTCCTCACGAACAGTGATTTCCACGCCTTGGGTACGAGTCAGGCCTTCTTCAGTAGCGGAGCCAATCAGGCCACCGGCCACCGCGCCGATCACAGCGGCGACAATGCTGCCACGGCCACCACCGATGGCACTGCCGCCTACACCACCGACCACAGCACCGGCCGCACCGCCGATCGGGGTCTTGGTGCCTTCGATCTTGACCGGACGCAAGGCTTCGATCGTACCCATGCGAATCGTCTGCACGCGACGCGCTTCGTCACGGGAATAGGAGTCACCGGTCAGGCTCGACTGACAGCCAGTGAGCAACATCGCCATCGTGGAAAAGGAAGCAACCAGCAAAACAGACTTACGCATAGCATCAAACTCCAAAAGACAGGGATTCATTAAACTCCGCAGCTTGACGCCTGTCACGGCCTCGCCGGGATAAAATTGTTTTCATTCAGGTGGGATACAGGCGCACCCGAAAAATTCACCAAACAGTAGCGCCAATTTCCGAAACCTGCGTCATCAACCCGGGGATTTTCATGGATTATTTCATCATCGTCGCGGTCACCGTGGCCGGTTTGTACTTCCACTGGTGGCTGTACGTACGGATCAAACGCTGGATGGACCGCGACTTGGCGCTGTCCCTGGCGGGGCAGGATGAGCAGAAAAAGACCTACATGCTGCAACAATTGGCCCGCGCCCGGGAGCAAGGGGTCAAACGCCGGGACTTGCCGCAATGGCTTGAAACCGCTGCGGCATATTACCCCGACGCTAAGGCGCCAGACGCTCGCGCGTCCAGTTCGCCCCTTGCAGGCGATAGTTGAGGCGATCGTGCAGGCGGCTCGGACGCCCCTGCCAGAACTCGATGCGCTCGGGCAGCAAACGATAACCGCCCCAATGCTCCGGGCAATGCGGTTGGCTGTCGCTGAAACGTTGTTCGGTGGCCTTGAGCAGGTCGTCCAGCTCACCACGCCCTGCAATTACCCGGCTCTGGGGTGAAGCCCAGGCGCCGAGACGGTTGCCCAGCGGGCGAACCTGGTAATAGGCGTCCGACTCCTGTGCGGTGACCTTCACCACTTTGCCCTCGATGCGCACTTGGCGCTCCAGGGCCGGCCAGAAAAACGTCATGGCCGCAAATGGATTCGCGGCCAGTTGCTGCCCCTTGGCGCTGTCGTAGTTGGTGAAGAACGTGAACCCCAGGGCATCCAGGCCCTTGAGCAGCAGGATCCGGCAGTGCGGGCGCCCTTCTGCATCCACCGTCGCCAGGGTCATGGCGTTGGCCTCCACCGGCGCCTGCTCGGTTTTCACCGCGTCGGCGAACCATTGGTGGAACAGTGCAAACGGCTCGGCCGGGGCTTGTGCCTCGGTCAAGCCATCGCGAGTGTAGTCGCGGCGCATATCAGCCAGCGGTTGGGTCATGGCGCGTTCCTTGTGGTTAGCCCATCACTGCTTGGGGGTATCGGCAGCCGCGACTTTCTTGGTATCGGTGGCGGCTTTGGCCGGTTGGGTTTTCTTCGCCGGGGTAGTGGCCTTGGCAGGGGCTTTCTTCGCAGGCGCCTTGGCCACGGCTTTTTTGGCCGGTGCTTTTTTGCTGGTCGGGGTCACGGCTTTTTTCGCCGCAGGCGCTGGGGCCGGGGCCACGGGCTTCACGTCCTGGGCCGCCACCAGCGTCACGGGTGCGGGAGCCGGCATGTTGTATTTGCTCAGCAGCGCAACCATGGTGTTGGCCGGCGTGACCAGCAGTTCCACGCGACGGTTCAAGACACGCCCTTCCACACTGTCGTTGGCCGCACGTGGCGCCACTGCGCCCATGCCGCGCAGCATCAGGCGATCACGTTGCAGGCCGCTGAGACGGAAAATCGCCGCAACGGACTGGGCACGCTCCTGGCTGAGCTTCAGGTTCGCAGGTGCGGCGCCCGAGGTATCGGCGTGGCCGAGGATCAGCACGGCGGTCTTGGGGTCGGCTTCAAGGATCTTCGCCACGCGGGTGAACGGCCCGAGGGTCACGGGCAGCAGCATGGCCGGACGGTCCGGGTTGAAGGAGCCGTCCACCGGCGCGGTGACCACCAGCACGTTGTCGCGGCGCTCGAGTTGGAGCTTGCTGTCCTGGATGGCTGTGCGCAGCTTCGGCTCGTAGTCGTCGAGCCAGGCCTGGGTGACTTTAGGATCGGGCATCGGCACCGCCTTGGCAGTCTCCTGATCCTTGCCGCCAAACGGCCACCACCACTTGCCGTTGCTTTCGGCTTCGGCCTTGGCAAGGGCCGGTGCCTTGGCTTCAGGTTTGTCCTGGGGTTTGACGTCATCTTTCTTCGCAACGTCGGCAGCATCATCGGAAGCGAACGGCCACCACCAGTGGGTGGCGCTCTCGGCCTTGGCTTGCGGTGCGACGGCAGCCGGTTTCAGAGGCGCCGCTGGCGCCGTGTCCTTGGCCGCCACCTTGTCGGAAGAGCCGAACGGCCACCAGCCGCTGCTGCCCTCGGCATCATTTTGTGGGGTTTGTGCGCAACCAGTGATAGCGAAGCACAGCGCCAGAGCGAGGGTTTTATTCGATGACATTGGATATCCACAAAATGATGTAAATGGAAAATAAAGGCCATGTTTTGGCCGCATAAACAGTCGCTTGGAATCTGAAAAGGCCACGAGGTTCCGGTGCCCGCCGCCTTCAATGGCGTTTTATAGACAAGTGGCAAGGACCCTCGCAAGGTTCTGCGCGCGCGGGTCCATCAATACGTAAGGCCCGAGCGTGTTGGTCACGAAGCCAAAAGCCACATCATGCTCCGGGTCGGCGAACCCCATGGAGCCACCGGCCCCCGGATGACCGAACGCCCGTGGGCCAAGGCCATAGGTCGCATTCGGTACATCCGGCTGGTCGAGCATGCAACCCAGGCCGAAACGGGTCTGGGTCAACAAAGTCTTGTCCTCGCCGAAGCTGTGCTGGCGAGTCAGTTCGTCGAGCATTTCACCTTCCAGCAGGCTGCCATCCAGCAGCCCCCCATAGAACCCGGCCAGGCTGCGGGCGTTACCGTGGCCGTTGGCCGCCGGTTGCTGCATGCGCCGCCACTCCGGTTTGTTGGTACTGGTCATGATCGACGGCGGATTGGTGAAGGCCCGGGTGGTCATGGCCGTGGGCTCGCGCATCGTCACCTGCAGCAGGCGTTGGGCCGCGGCATCGCCGACGTTGCCTTTGCCACGGGCGATGTGGGCCACGCGATGAAACTCCTCGTCGGCCAGGCCAACGTGAAAATCCAGGCCCAACGGCTTGGCCACACGGGCCACGATGGACTCCCCCGGGCCACGCCCATCGGCCCTGCGCAACAGCTCGCCAACCAGCCAGCCGTAGGTGATCGCGGCATAACCATGACCCTCGCCCGGCGTCCACCAAGGTGTTTCGGCGGCCAGGGCATCGATCATGGCTTGCCAGTCATAAAGCGCTTCGGGCGGCAGCAATTCACGTAGCGCCGGCAACCCGGCCTGATGGCAGAGCAACTGGCGCAGGGTAATGGATTGCTTGCCGGCGGCGGCAAACTCGGGCCAATAGCGGGCGACTGGGGCATCCAGCTGCAACTTGCCTTCGGCCACCAGTTGCAGGGCGGCGACGGCGGTGAACGTTTTGGTGCAGGAAAACAGGTTGGCGATGGTGTCGCTGTGCCAGGTCTCATGGCCATCCTTGTCGGCGGTACCGGCCCACAGATCGATCACCGTGCGACCACCCACCTGAATGCACAACGCCGCGCCGCGCTCCTGGGGATTATCGAACAGCGCCGCGAACGCTTCACGCACCGCCTCGAACTGAAGTTCATAATGGCCTTGAATCTGCACCCGCAACTCCTTTGAAACAAAGACTTTTTAGAGTGGCTGGCATTGTTTCAGCCATTGGGGGTTTTGGGAACCGCCATGGGACGGCTGGTTAACCTGAAACCGGCCCCTGTGGCGAGGGAGCTTGCTCCCGCTGGGTTGCGCAGCAACCCCAAAACCCGCCGTTGCGGTGTGCCAGATTGATCGCGACCAGCCTTCTTGGGGCTGCTACGCAGCCCAGCGGGAGCAAGCTCCCTCGCCACAACAGCGTCCATCACCAGAAGAACCCGCTTTGTCAGGAAATCTCCCGCCGAAACGGCGGCAGCGCGTTGAGGATCGCCTTGCCATAGCGCTGGGTGACCAGCCTGCGGTCGAGCAAGGTGATGGTGCCGCGGTCTTCTTCGGTGCGCAGCAACCGACCACACGCCTGGACCAGCTTCAGCGAAGCGTCCGGCACGGAGATTTCCATGAACGGGTTGCCGCCACGGGCTTCGATCCACTCGGCCAGTGCGGCTTCCACCGGGTCGTCGGGAACCGAGAACGGGATCTTGGCGATCACCACGTGCTCGCAATAGGCACCCGGCAAGTCCACGCCTTCGGCAAAACTCGCCAGGCCGAACAGCACGCTGGAATCCCCGCCATCGACCCGGGCCTTGTGCTTGTTCAGGGTTTCCTGCTTCGACAGGTTGCCCTGGATGAACACCTGTTTGCGCCAGTCACGGTCAAGGCCGTCGAACACGTCCTGCATCTGTTTGCGCGAGGAAAACAGCACCAGGGTGCCCCGTGAGCCTTCCACCAGTTCCGGCAGGTCGCGGATGATCGCCGCGGTGTGGGCGGCGGCATCCCGTGGGTCGGCCTTGAGGTCCGGCACCCGCAGCACGCCGGCATCGGCGTGGTGGAAGGGGCTCGGGACCACGGCGGTCACGGCTTTCTTCGGCAGGCCGGCGCGCATGCGGAAGCGGTCGAACGTGCCCAGGGCGGTCAGCGTGGCGGACGTCACCAGCGCGCCATAGGCCACGTTCCACAAGTTGCGCCGCAGCATTTCCGCCGCCAGGATCGGGCTGGCATTGACCTCGATGTCGAACAGCGAACCGCTTTCGGCCAGGGTCAGCCAGCGCGCCATTGGCGGGTTGTCTTCCGGGTCTTCAGCGGTGAAGGCCGTCCACAGTTCCCAGTTGCCTTGCGAGCGGGACAACAGGCTGCCAAACAGCGGGTACCACTCCTCGGCCTGGTTGCTGGCGATTCCGATGTTGACCTCGCCGTCCATGCCTTCCTTGAGCAGGTCGGTCAGGCGCGTGAACAGGTCGGTCAGGCGTGCGAAACCTTTCTTGAGCTCGATGCCCATTTCGCGCATGTGTTCAGGAATCACTCCGCCGACGAAGCGATGACGTGGCCGTTCGCGGCCCTCGACGTCTTCGCCGGGCTTGAAATCGGCCACCTGCTCGCAAGCGGTGAACATGAACTGCTGGTTCGTCTTGATTTCCCGCGCCAACTCCGGCACTTGCTCGATGAACTTGCCCAGGTCACCCGGCAATGGATGCTGGGCCAACAGTTTGGTGAGGTTCTTGGCGGTGGTTTCCAGCCAGTCGGCAGTGGAACGCAGCCGGGTGTAATGGGCGAAGTGACCGATGGCCTTGTCCGGCAGGTGATGGCCTTCGTCGAACACGTAGATCGTGTCGCGCGGGTCCGGCAGCACCGCACCACCGCCCAGGGCCAGGTCGGCCAGCACCATGTCGTGGTTGGTGACGATGACATCGACCTTGCCCATGCCTTCGCGGGCCTTGTAGAAGGCGCACTGGCCGAAGTTCGGGCAATGCCGGTTGGTGCACTGGCTATGGTCGGTCGTCAGGCGGGACCAGTCGGCGTCTTCCAGGGCGGTGGACCAACTGTCGCGGTCGCCGTCCCATTTGTTGCCGGCCAGCTTCTCGATCATGCTGGTGAACAGCTTCTGGCTGGCCTCATCGACTTCGATCTTGAAGCCTTCTTCTTCGAACAACTGGGCCGTGGCGGTCTGCGCGTGGCCTTCCTGGAGCAACATGTCGAGCTTGGACAGGCACATGTAGCGCCCACGGCCCTTGGCCAGCGCGAACGTGAAGTTCAGCCCGCTGTTGCGCATCAGGTCGGGCAGGTCCTTGTAGACGATCTGCTCCTGCAGGGCGACGGTGGCCGTGGCGATCACCAGGCGTTTGCCGGCGGCCTTGGCAGTGGGAATCGCCGCCAGGCTGTAGGCCACGGTCTTGCCGGTACCGGTGCCGGCCTCCACCGCCACGACGGCGGGCTCGCCACTGCGCCGGCCTTCGTCGTCGGTATCGATGTCACCCAGGACTTTTGCCACTTCGGCAATCATCAGGCGCTGGCCATATCGCGGCTTGAGGCTCTTGGCTTCGAGAAAACGCGAATAGGCGCCCTGGATCGTGGTTTTGAGTTCGGTGCTGATCATGAATGGTCGGGCGCAAAAAACGCTGGATAAATTTTCAGTGGTTCGGATCGGCGGCTATCATACCCCGCGAATGAATCCTGCGCAGAACGGAGTAACCCAATGACATCCTTTGCCCTCGTCTACACCCTGCATTTACTGGCGGCCCTGGTCTGGGTCGGCGGCATGTTTTTCGCCTGGATGATCCTGCGCCCGGCCGCAATGACGGCGCTTGAGGGCCCTGCCCGGCTCAAGTTGTGGGTAGAAGTGTTTCAGCGTTTTTTTGTCTGGGTCTGGGTGGCGGTGGTGCTTTTACCGATCAGCGGTGTAGGCCTGATCCATGTGCGCTTCGCCGGTTTCGAAACCGCGCCTCGGTATGTGCAGGTGATGATGGGATTGTATGTGGTGATGGCTGCGCTGTTCATCCGCATCCAGGGCCTGCAACTGCCGGCATTGCGTAGCGCCGTGACGGCGCAGGACTGGCCGGCCGGTGCGGCGGTGCTGGGGAAGATCCGGCGGTTGGTGGGGATCAATTTGTTGATCGGGTTGCTGGTGGTGGCGATTGGCGCGGCGCGGCCAATGTTCTGAACATCACATAAAACCCTGTGGGAGCGACCTTGCTCGCGATGACGGTGTATCAGCACTACTTCATCGACTGACACAACGCCATCGCGAGCAAGCTCGCTCCCACAGGTTCAGATCAGATTTTCTTCAGAACCGCTGCACCGTCACCGTCCCCGCCGCTCCGGCAGGCCCTGGCTGGCCATCGGCGCCAGGACGACCGCTTTTGCCGCCATCGGCGGTATAGACCAAGCACCCCTTGGCCTTGCCTCCCGCCCCGGGTTTGCCGCCGTGTCCCGCCGCGCCACCGGCCCCGCCGTCCACCGTCACCTTGATCTGCTCGGCAGGGTAGGCCAGGGGCAGCTCGAGGCGTACCTGCGCGCCAGCGGCTCCCGGCTGGCCATCGCTGCCATTGCTGCCGTCGGCCCCGCGACCGGCCGAACCCCAGGTGCAACCCGGCGCCTGGCCATTGGCACCGTCAAGACCGACGAAACCCGGCGCACCGGTTCCACCGCGGGCATCCACCGACAACAGCGGCGCATTCAAGGCATTGAAACGCAGGTTGAGATCGCGCCCCGACCGCGCGGCCTTGGTGTAGGTACCCGGTGCGCCGCGTGAAGTGATCTGGCTGCCCTCGGCCAGCTCAGCCCGGGCCACTTTCATTTCCAATGCCTGCTGCGCCGGCACGATGGCGATCCGTGCTTCACGCCCCAGGTGCAATTGGTCGATAGTCAGTTCAGTGACATTGGAAGGCACCAGCAGCGTGCCGTAGTCGGCCACGTCCAGTCGCTCGAGGACCAGAGTGCTGGTGGTGTTTGGCAGGCGCATCAACGAATGGCTTTCTACCTGGACCACCTGGGCCGAAGCCCACGGGCATACGAGTGCGGCGAGCAGACACAATTTACGCATGGGAAGCCTCTGGCGCGGTCGGGAGGGTTTGCAAATGGAAGATACCGAACAACAGCACTCTGAGGCGATCACGACCAGGCGCGGGGCGGCCACGGAAACTGGCCCGGAACAACAGCAGTTCCAGCAAATGGAGCACCAGTAAAAACGCGCCGGCGACATTGACCAGCAGATGCAGCGGATGGACGAACGGCACGACCAGATTGACCAGCACCACCAGCCAGAACAGCAGGGTCAGCAAGCGCCCCAGCCCCCAAAACACCTTCATACGCCCCCCTGATCGGGAATTATTCTTTGCGCGCACAGTAACGGCTTGCGCGCAGGATAAGCCAGAGGGCCAGGCAAATTTAATCTGACCCGAGCCCCGGATCGCCTTCCCGACGACCCGGCAGCCCTGGTCCGAGCTTCAACGCTGGATATGCAGCTCAACCCGACGGTTCTGTGCCCGCCCTTCGTCAGTCTCATTGTCAGCCACCGGCTCGCTTTCGCCCTTGCCTTCGCTGGTGAGTTTGTCGGGGGCCAGCCCCTGGGTCAGCAAATACTCCACGACGCTGCTGGCCCGACGTTCGGACAGCCCTTGGTTATAGGCATCAGTGCCGACACTGTCGGTGTGACCCACCACCCGGATGCTGGCGACATTGGCATGGCTGAGTTTGCCCATCAGCCCATCGAGTTGGCTTCGAGCGTCTGCCGTGAGGTCGGATTTGTCGAAATCGAACAGTACCTTGCCGGCGTCGTTGAGGGTGATGACCTCGCTCGCCGGCGCTTGCGGTTCGACCGGCGGGGCGCTGGCCGGGTATTGCGGCAGCGGGCAACCGTGATGCTCGACGGGGGTATTGGCCGGCGTATCGGGACAACGGTCGCGGCGGTCGAACACCCCGTCGTCGTCTTCATCGCCATCCTGGGCGTAGCAGATCAGACCACCGCCCAGCAATCCCAGTGCGGCGCCACCGGCGGCCCAGCCACTGCTTTCAATGGCCCCCAACCCGCCGCCAACCAAGCCGCCGATCAGGCTACAGATTGGCCAGGTGCGTTGATTGAGAGGTGCGCTGCCATCGCTGTGAGTGGCGCAACCGGACAACAGACTGCTCGCCAGCAGTACCGGTAAGGCGGCCCTGATTAGAACGTTCATGGTGAAGGCTCCTGTGTCACCGGCCCATACCGGTCACACAGGAGTAAAGACCCGCATCCGCAACTCTACAAGCCGCGATTCGCAAGGGTTTCAGCGGCTTATCTTGATTTCCGTGCGACGGTTCATCGCGCGGCCGTCGGCGGTCTTGTTATCGGCCACCGGCTGACTCTCACCGGCGCCGGACACCGAGACGAAACTGGCACGCGGTACGCCGTTTTCGACCAGGTATTGCACCACCGAGTTGGCCCGTTTCTCCGACAACCGTTGGTTATAGGCATCGCTGCCGACACTGTCCGTATGGCCGGTGACCCGCAGTTGCGCGGTGGACGTTTCCTGTTTCAGTCGGGTGGCGACCGTGCTCAGCACATCCTTGTCGGCTGGGGTCAGCGTGGCTTTGTTGAACTCAAAGTGCACGTCGCGGATCACGATGGTTTCTTCCTTGACCACTGGAGGCTCTTCAGCCATTGGCGGTGGTGCAGGTGGTGGGCAACCGTCGGCATCGACCTGCACACCCTTCGGTGTGCCCGGGCACTTGTCGCGGCTGTCCGGCACGCCATCGCCATCTTCGTCGCCGTCGCCGTGCACCCAGCAATAAGCTGCCGCCATGCCGCCAACGTACAGCGCGCCGCCGCCAGCCCAGGAAGTGCTTTCTATGGCGCCTAATCCCGCACCGATCGCACCGCCGACGGCCGCACAGGTCGGCCAGTCGGTTTTCTGCAAACCTGCGCAACCAGTCAACACACTGGTTAGCAGAACCAGGGGTAACGCTGTCCGAACTATGCTCATCGGGTTTCTCCTTGAGGGATCGGCTTGTCGCCGATTCAGGGGAGTAAAGACCCGTCTTCGAATCTGCGCCAGCCTGAGCAATCGCGGGTTTTCGCCCCGTGTTTGCGAAGATTCCGCACGTTCAGGGACAAACCGCTCTAGGCCACGATGTCCGGGCAGGCTATCGTGGTGATTCTGACTGAGGAACTTCGATGACCGTTGCCATTTCTGCGCGTACGCCCCAGCAAGCCCTGGCGGCCGTGCTTGACCGTTATGCCCCGCAAAAACTGCTGCTGATCGGTGCCAGCGGCTTTCCAGCGCTTGAAGCATTCCAGCAGGCCCATCCCGGCACCGAAGTGGTCCACGCCGGCCCCGGCGCGCTGCCGGCGGACGTGGCGGCGCGGCGTTTTGACCTGGCCCTGGCGCTCGATTGCCTGGAGCATTTGCCCAAGCGCGAAGGTCTGAACCTGTTGGGTGGCATCCGCAATCTCAATGCCAGTCGCATTGCCGTGCTGGCAGATCTCAACGCCTGCGGCTGGCAAGAGACGGACTTTTTTTCACTGGCCCTGCAAGCCAGCGAGCGATTCCAGCGCGAAGATCAGGTGCTGACCCTGTTTACCTACGATCTGCTTGAATACAAACAAGTCCCCGACTGGCTCAACTCGCGCTTTTGGGCCAACCCGGAAAATTTTGGAAAATATTGGTGGTAACCGTGAACACAAGCCCACACACGCCCATCTGCCCCTGCGGCAGTGGCAATCCACTGGACGCCTGCTGCGGCCATTACCACGACGGTCACCCGGCGCCCTGCGCCGAAGCCTTGATGCGCTCGCGCTATAGCGCCTATGTATTGGGCCTGGTGGATTATCTGGTCGCCACCACCCTGCCCGCCCAGCAGCCAGGCCTCGATCGCCAGTCGATCAGCGAGTGGAGCGCCAACAGCACCTGGTTGGGGCTGGAGGTGGAAAGCAGCGAAGTGCTAGGTGGTCAACCGGAACATGCCTTTGTCACGTTCACGGCACGCTGGCACGACGGCCAGGGCGAGCATAGCCACCGTGAGCAATCCTCGTTCGTGCAGAACGACGGGCGCTGGTATTTCATCGATCCGACCGTGCCGGTCAAGACAGGACGCAACGACAGCTGTCCGTGTGGCAGCGGGCACAAATTCAAGAAGTGCTGCGCCGGCTACTTCAATCGCTGAATTTAGGAAACGTCCGACGCTCGTCCATCGGCCCATAGGGCTAGACTGGGGATAAACCAGAGGCACGGACATGACCCCTCCATCATTCTTGCTGCGCATCACCTGCCTGCTGCTGTTCGTTGGATTCGGCGGCTGTGCATCCTGGCGAGGTGAAGAAGCTCCGGAACCACAGGTACATCTGGTCAAAGTCGAGGTGGTGCGGGCCCGGCTGGTGGAACAGAGGTTCACGCTGCACTTTCGCGTCGACAACCCCGGCGACAGCGACCTCACCGTTCGCGGCCTGACCTACCGCATCCACCTGGGCGACCTGTTGCTGACCGAAGGCGAGCATGAGCACTGGTTCACCGTGCGTCCCAAGCACAGCGCCTACTTCAAGGTGCCGGTGCGCACCAACCTGTGGCCACAGGTGCGGGAAGTGGTGAAGCTGCTGGAGAAACCCCGGGAACAGATCCCCTATCGTCTGGAAGGTGAGCTGGAAACCGGATTATTCATCGCTCACTACGTGCACCTGGAACGTAATGGCGTGATAATCGCCGCCGATTTTATTGCGGAGTAACCCCGATGACCCAACAACCCCACGTCCATGGCCCTGATTGCAACCACGATCACGACCATCATCACGATCATGACCACGGCCATGTCCACGGTCCGAACTGCGGCCACGCCCACCAGGAACCGGTGCGCAACGCCCTGAAGGATGTCGGCCGCAACGACCCTTGCCCGTGCGGTAATGGCAAGAAATTCAAGAAGTGCCACGGGGCTTGAGGGTCCGGGCGAAAAGCTTTTTCGCCTGTTAGAGCGTCATCGCGAGCAAGCTCGCTCCCACAGAGTTTGCCATTAACCAATCCAGGGTGTGATGGCTTGGAAGCTTTTTGTGGCGAGGGAGCTTGCTCCCGCTTGAGTGCGAAGCGCTCATCGCTTTTTTGGGGCCGCTGCGCGCCCCAGCGGGAGCAAGCTCCCTTGCCACGGGACCGTGCCGCTTTCAACACCCTGTGGAAGCTTGCTCCGGGCGGCGATCCAACAATGAGGCCGGCACTGTCAACACCGATCTATCAGCCCGCCTGCAGAATCCGCTTCACAGCGACCACCGTCGCATACTCGCCATGCAAATTGCCCAGGGACATGGCATGCACCTCGGCAGCCGAACGGGCGTTGCCGAAGTAATCGCTCTTGTCGAAGGTAAAGCAGGCATCTTCGACCACCCACGTGTCGAATCCCAGGTTGCCGGCCGTACGCGCCGTGGACTCCACCGAGTTGTGCGTTGCCACCCCGACGATCACCAATTGCCTGATTCCGGCGTTGCGCAGGTCTTGCTCCAGGTGGGTGCCACTGAACGCATCCGGCACCTGCTTTTGCACCAACCGTTCCCCTGCCTGCGGCTCGAACCGTGGCTGGACTTCCACCCCCGACTGCCCCGGCCAGAACACCGAGTCCGGCGAGCGGGAGAGGTGGTGGACGTGAATCACCGGACGCGCCGTCCGTCGCCATAAAGCCAGTAGCTCCAGCATGCGCAGCTCTGCCTCGGGGTTGTTGCGAGGGCCGAGCCTGGGGTGAAGGATGCCTTTTTGTTGATCGATGAGAATCAGCGCCGCGTCGTTCTGTAGCTCCATGCCGGTTTCTCTTGCTTGGTCTTTGAATGTTCCACACTTGATCATCACCTTTTCCTATAGGCAAGCCTTCGAGCAAAGCGATGACCCGGCCCCGGAGTTTTATCGCCAAACCAACAAATAACCCTCGCCCCCGCTTGCGCGGCCCCCTCCTGCTCACTAACGTAGCGCCTTTATTGGTGCCACCCCCTCCCGCAGGAGCTTTGCCATGGCCTCGCCAGCCTCTATTTCCCTTATCCCCCGGCTCGGCGTTGCCGCCGCAATGGCCAGTGTGCTCGGTTTGAGCGGATGCCAGACCTGGAACGCCCAGGACACTGTCCCGCCGACTTCCGGTGTGCAACCGCTCAAGGGGCTGGCGCAGAACGTCTCGGTCCGGCGCAATGCCACCGGCATGCCGCTGATCGAAAGCAACAGCTTCCATGACGCCCTGTTCACCCTCGGCTACGTCCACGCCAGCGATCGCATCACCCAAATGGTCACCCTGCGCCTGCTGGCCCAAGGACGATTGGCAGAAATGTCCGGCGCCGAACGGCTGGACGTCGACCGCTACATGCGCGCCGTCAACCTGAAGAAAAACGCCGACGAGCTGTACAAGGCGTCTTCGCCAAGGCTCAAGCGTTTCTTCGAAGTCTATGCCCGCGGCGTCAACGCCTACCTGTTCCGCTACCGCGACAAGTTGCCGTCGGACCTGGCCGCCACTGGCTACAAACCCGAGTACTGGAAACCGGAAGACTCGGCGCTGATGTTCTGCCTGCTGAATTTCAGCCAGTCAGCCAACCTCCCGGAAGAAATCGCCAGCCTGGTGCTGGCCCAGACCGTCACCAACGACAAGCTCGCCTGGCTGAGCCCGTCCTATCCGGACGAGCAACTGCCCGTGGCCGAGGCCGACAAGCTCCAGGGCTTGCGACTCAATGGCCAGATCCCGGGCCTGAGCGAAATCAGCAAGGCCACCCAGCAATTGGCCGGGTTGAACCTGTTGGGTGCTGCGTCTTCAAGCAACTGGGCCATCGCGCCACAACGCAGCCGCAGCGGCAAGAGCCTGCTGGCCAGCGACAGCCACGGGCCGCTGGGCATGCCGGGGCTGTGGAGCCCGGTACAGATCCGTGCGCCCAAGTACCAGGCGGCCGGGGTTTCCGTGGCGGGCATCCCGATGATCCTGGCCGGGTTCAACGGCAAAGTGGCCTGGAGCATGACCAGCGTGCTGGGGGACAACCAGGACCTGTTCCTGGAAAAAATCCGCCGTCAGGGCAATGGCCTGTCCTACGAGGTCAACGGCAAATGGCAACCGGCGATCGTGCGCAACGAAACCTACTTCATCAAAGGCCAGCGGCCGATTCGTGAAGCGGTGTTCGAAACCCGCCACGGCCCGTTGCTCAACAGCGCCCAGGGCCCGGCCATGGCCAACGGCTTTGGCCTGGCCTTGCAGACGCCGAGCTTGAGCGACGACAAGACCCTGGATGCCTTCTTCGACCTGTCCCGGGCGCAGAACGTCGAGAAAGCCTCCGACGCCAGCCGGGAAATCCGCGCCATGGCGGTGAACCTGGTCTTTGCCGACGCCAGCCATGTCGGCTGGCAAGTCACCGGTCGCTACCCGAACCGCCGTGAAGGCGAGGGTCTGTTGCCGTCGCCGGGCTGGGACGGTCGCTACGATTGGGACGGTTACGCCGACCCGATGCTGCACCCCTACGATCAGGACCCGCCCCAGGGCTGGCTTGGCACAGCCAACCAACGGGTCATCCCCCACGGCTACGGCATGCAACTGTCCAACTCGTGGGCCGCACCGGAGCGTGGCGAACGCATGGCCGAACTGGCCGGCGCGGGCAAGCACGACACCCGCAGCCTGACCGCCATGCAATACGACCAGGGCACAACGTTCGCCGCCAAGCTCAAGCAAGTCTTCGAAGCACCGGGCATGACCCATCCGCTCAAACAGGCGATCGAAGCCCTGCCGGTGGCTGACCGGGCCAAGGCCCGCGAGGCCTACACTCGCTTGATGGCATTCGATGGCCGGCTCAACCCGACCTCCGCCGACGCGGCGATCTATGAGCTGTTCCTGCAGGAAAGCATGAAGCAGATTTTCCTCGACGAACTGGGCCCGGACAGCAGCCCGGCGTGGAAGGCGCTGGTCGCCAACGGCCAATTGTCCTACTCGGCCCAGGCCGATCATCTGCTGGGACGTGAAGACAGCCCGTTCTGGGACGATGTACGCACCCCTCAGAAAGAAGACAAGGCCGTCATCCTCGCCCGCAGCCTGGTCGCCACCATCAACGCCGGTGACAGCCAGTTGGGCGGTGACCACAAGGCTTGGCAGTGGGGCCAGTTGCATCGCTACGCGTGGAAAAACAGCAACGGCCAGATCGTACGCGGCCCGCTACCGGCTGGTGGCGACGCCAGCACGCTCAACTCGGCGGCGTTCGCCTGGGGCCAGGATTTCACCACCACCCTGGCGCCGGCCATGCGCTTTATCGTTGACTTCGGCCAGCCTGAACCGTTGATGATCCAGGACGGCGCCGGCCAGTCTGGCAACCCGGTCAGCCCGAACTATGCCAATGGCATCGATCCGTGGATCAAGGGGCAGTACCAGAGCCTGCCGCTGCAGTCACAGAACTTCGATCGGGCGTATGGCAAGACGCGGTTGACCCTGGTGCCTGGCAAATAGACTGCCCTGTGGCGAGGGGATTTATCCCCGTTGGGCTGCGAAGCAGCCCTGAAACCAGGCAACTAGGTGTGTCAGGCAAATCGAGTTGGCTGCTTTGGGGCTGCTTCACGCTCTGAGCTCTTCCGTCAACATGCTTTCGTTGCCTCCGGTGCTCTTATCAAAGGCGAGTCGTGGCGGGCCAAGGCTTGTAAATAGACGCTCTCGTCATACTGGGATCCAGCATTCCAGCACCGATAAACGATCCTGATCCATTTAAAAGCCAGTGCCCTCAGGGCTGCTTGATGAGAGCAGCCTTTGGCCTTCTGCTGGCGATAGTACGCCCCTGCCCATACCGATTGATTGATGCTGTGGGCAGCCCACTCGACAAATGTCTGGCGCAAAAAGGTTGAACATTGATAGC
>NZ_FOTH01000067.1:0-10776 GCF_900114515.1 Pseudomonas sp. NFACC46-3 | reverse complement strand
TGCTTTTGTGGCGAGGGAGCTTGCTCCCGCTGGGCTGCGCAGCAGCCCCCTCTCAAGCTCACTCAATCAACCTGATCCACCGTGTCGCCGGGTTTTAGGGCCGCTGCGCGCCCCAGCGGGAGCAAGCTCCCTCGCCACCGGGAAGTGGCCTCAGGTGCATCCCGGAACACTTTTTGCTGTCGGATGTGATCGCCGCCATTGCGTGATTACTGCCTCGTTTTAGCGGAATTGGACAAGGCGCGAGTTAAGGAAATGCCTCGAATCAGTGTCAGTTTCAAGAGCAAATCGGTTGGTCGACCGGGATGCTTTTGTGGCGAGGGAGCTTGCTCCCGCTGGGCTGCGCAGCAGCCCCCCTCTCAAGCTCACTCAATCAACCTGATCCACCGTGTCGCCGGGTTTAGGGCCGCTGCGCGCCCCAGCGGGAGCAAGCTCCCTCGCCACCGGGAAGTGGCCTCAGGTGCATCGCGGAACACTTTTTGCTGTCGGATGTGATCGCCGCCATTGCGTCGGCGTCATTACTGCCTCAATTTAGCGTCATTGCCCGTCAGGCCCGTGCACTTCATGTCAGCAAACTCGTTTAGCCAGTCTTTGCGTCGCCTTTGGGCGTTGGATAAGTTCAGTTATAGCGTGCGGGTCTTCATCGCCCTGACCGGCAGCATGGGGCTGTGCTGGTACCTGGATGAGATGGGGCTGCTGATTCCCTTGTTCCTGGGCATCATCGCCAGCGCCCTGGCCGAGACGGACGACAGTTGGCAGGGCCGCCTCAACGCGCTGGCCGTGACCCTGGTGTGCTTCACCGTCGCGGCACTGTCGGTTGAATTATTGTTCCCCTATCCCGTCCTGTTCATCATCGCCCTGGCCCTGGCGGCCTTTGGCCTGACCATGCTTGGCGCCCTGGGTGAGCGCTATGGCGCCATCGCCTCGGCCACGCTGATTCTGTCGGTCTACACCATGATCGGCGTGGACCAGCGCGGCGGCGCAGTCAATGATTTCTGGCATGAACCCCTGCTACTGGTCACGGGGGCCGCGTGGTACGGCTTGCTGTCGGTGTTGTGGCAGGCGTTGTTTTCCAACCAACCGGTGCAACAAAGCCTGGCTCGGCTGTTTCGCGAGCTGGGACGCTACCTGAAACTCAAATCGTCGCTGCTGGAGCCGATCCGCCAACTGGACGTCGAAGCCCGACGCCTGGAACTGGCCCAGCAAAATGGCCGGGTGGTCGCTGCGCTCAACAGCGCCAAGGAAATCATCCTGCACCGCGTGGGCAATGGCCGCCCCGGCTCGAAAGTCAGCCGGTACCTGAAACTGTACTTCCTGGCCCAGGACATCCACGAACGCGCCAGCTCTTCTCACTATCCCTACAACGCCCTGGCCGAGGCCTTCTTTCACAGCGACGTACTGTTCCGCTGCCAACGCCTGCTGCGTCAGCAAGGCAAGGCCTGCCAGGCGCTGGCCGAGTCGATCCAACTGCGCCAGCCGTTCGTCTACGACGACACCTTTGCCGAGGCCCTCAACGACCTGCACGCGTCCCTCGAACACCTGCGCATCCAGAGCAACCCGGCCTGGCGCGGCTTGCTGCGTTCGTTGCGGGCACTGTCGGTGAACCTGGCTACCATGGACCGCCTGCTCAGCGACGCGAGCAACCCCGACGCCCTGGCCGACGCCACCGACAGCAGCCTGCTCGACCGCTCGCCGCGCAACCTCAAGGATGTCTGGCTGCGCTTGCGTACCCAGCTCACGCCCACTTCGCTGCTGTTCCGGCATGCCCTGCGCTTGCCCTTGGCCCTGAGCGTGGGCTACGCCATGGTGCACCTGATCCATCCGTCCCAGGGCTATTGGATCATCCTTACCACACTGTTCGTGTGCCAGCCCAACTACGGCGCCACCCGGCGCAAGCTCGGCCAGCGGATCATCGGCACCGCCATCGGCCTGACGGTGGCCTGGGCGCTGTTCGATCTGTTTCCCAATCCGCTGGTGCAATCGAGCTTCGCCATTGCCGCCGGGGTAGTGTTCTTTACCAACCGCACGACCCGCTACACCCTGGCGACAGCGGGGATCACCATCATGGTGCTGTTCTGCTTCAACCAGGTGGGCGACGGCTACGGGCTGCTGTTGCCACGGCTGTTCGATACCTTGCTCGGCAGCCTGATTGCCGGGCTGGCGGTCTTCCTGTTCCTGCCCGACTGGCAGGGCCGTCGGCTGAACAAGGTGCTGGCCAATACGCTGACCTGCAACAGCATCTACCTGCGCCAGATCATGCAGCAGTACGCCGCCGGCAAAAGCGACGACCTGGCCTATCGCCTGGCCCGACGCAACGCCCACAATGCCGATGCCGCATTGTCCACCACCCTGGCCAATATGCTGATGGAGCCGGGGCATTTCCGTAAGGAAGCCGATGTGGGGTTCCGTTTCCTGGTGCTGTCCCACACCCTGCTCAGCTATCTGTCGGGCCTGGGCGCCCACCGGGGCACCGAACTGCCGACCGAAGTGCGCGAACAGTTGATCGACGGGGCTGGGGTGAAACTGGCAGCGAGCATCGACGAAATCGCCCAGGGCCTGGCAAGTAAACAGCCGATCGCGATCCAGAGCGACGAAGAAGAAGCCCTGGCCAGCGAGCTTGAGCGGATGCCCGATGAAATCGACGAAGGACAGCGCCTGGTGCAGACGCAACTGGCGTTGATTTGCCGTCAGCTTGGCCCATTGCGGACCTTGGCGGCGCATTTGATGAAGGCCTGACGGCCTCAGCTTCAAGCCTCAAGCCATAAGCTGCAAGCAAAGTTCGTGCGCTCTGCTTGCAGCTTATGGCTTGAAGCTTGAAGCTGCTCCCCCCTACATCCCATGCGCCTTCAACAGCCGCGCATAACTCCCATCCGCCTTCATCGCCGCGATCTCCCGATCAAATCCGGCCACAATCTGCTCATGCTCCGGGTTCTTCAGGCTGACCAGGATGTGCAGGCTGTTTTCGCTCAAGGGCTTGGGCAGGAACTCCACGGCGCTGCGTACCTTGGCGGATTCGCGGGCCAGGTAATAGCGGGCGACGTATTCGTCTTCCAGAGTCAACTTCACACGATCGGCAGCCAGCATGCGCACCGCCATCGCAAAGTTATGCACAGGGACTTTCTGCATTTGCAGGTCTTCGTCGAAGTCCTTGGAGTAGGCGTAGCCGCGAACCACGGCGATGGGATAGGCACGCAGCTGTTGCAGGCTGTCAAACTGGATCGTTTCGTCCTTGCGCTTGATGAAACGCACACGGTTGAGCAGATACTCAGCCGAGAACTGGCCAATGTGAGTGCGCTCCTCGCTGTACCAGGCGTTGACCAGCACATCATAGCGGCCCTCGCCGATGCCCAGCATCGCCCGGGCCCAAGGCACCTGTTCGAAGTCCGTGGCATAGCCGGCCCGCGCCAGCGCCGTGCTGACGATATCGGTCGCCAGGCCACCATTGATCAATGTGGAATCGGTAAAGGGCGGCCAGGCATCGGCGACCAGACGCAGCTTTTGCGCGCAGGCCTCATAGCTCAGTAACAGCAATCCGATCAATGCAAGAGCTCGATGCAATCGCGGCATGCCAAACGTCCTTGACGGGTTCAAAGCCCGGTTTGTTTTTAGCCGACACTCAACAGGCATCCTCAGACACCCGGTCCTAACATTAGCTCATTGGAACCGCTGCGCAGCGCTGTCACGAAGATTACACAAAGACGACAACGCCGCGACAGAGGAATGATGGCATTTTGGTCTTTATCGCAGATTTTCCAGTCGAGCGAGAAAGAGACTTCCGGGCCAAGCACGCTTAATATCGGCATCAAGCTCTTCAGGAAATTCAAAAATGGATATCGAGTGGGTCTGTAAACATCACAGTGACCTGAGCAAGGAACAGCTGTATGCCATCCTCAAATTGCGTGCCGAAGTGTTCGTTGTCGAACAGAACTGCGCCTACCCGGACGTTGACGGCCTGGACCTTGAGGGCGACACGTGCCATTTGATGGCTTGGCAGGGCAACCACCTGGTGGCCTATCTGCGCCTGCTCGACCCGCATTCGCAAAACAGTGACGTGGTGATCGGGCGCGTGATCATTGCGCCAGAAGCACGGGGCAAGGGGTTGGGCCATCAACTGATGGAACAGGGCCTCAAGCACGCCGAGAGACACTGGCCCGGCACCTCGATCTCACTGTCGGCCCAGGCGCATTTGCAGGGGTACTACGGGCGGTATGGGTTTGAAGTGGTGGGTGTGGAATACATGGAGGATGGGATTCCACACATTGGTATGCATCGGCCTTAAGATCCTCTTCGCGAGCAAGCCCGACCCCACTGTGGGAGCGGGCTTGCTCGCGAAGGCGTCAGCCCAGGCATAACCAGTATTCAGGGATATTCAAGTACGGCCTTGATCCGCTGCAAATTCCCCTCGATCCACCCCCGATCAATCGCCCCCCAATCGCGAATCCGATAACGCCCGGCATGGTTGCGCGCGCCGTCCTCTTGCTCGAACTCACAAACGATATCCAGGTCAGCCAGCGCGGCGATGGTGTCCTGGGCGGTACGCCGTGGCATGCCGGTGGTTTCGGTGAGGGCCGGGACGTTGCTGGCGACACCGCTGTCGATCAGGTAAGCCACGTACAAGCGACGGTAGAAGCTGCTCTTGGTCTTGCTGACATCCATTCGGTCATTCCTTGTGGGGTTGCAGATCCCGCCAGGTCAGGTACACCCGCAGGTCGAATTCCAACTGGTGATACCCCGGCAGCATGTGCTCGCAGAGTTGGTAGAACGCCTTGTTGTGGTCCGACTCCTTGAAGTGCGCCAGCTCGTGCACCACGATCATGTTCAGGAACTCGGGCGCCGCGTCCTTGAACAACGCAGCGATGCGGATTTCCTTCTTGGCCTTGAGCTTGCCACCCTGCACCCGCGACACCGCGGTATGCAGGCCGAGGGCGCGATGGGTCAGGTCCAGGCGACTGTCGAACAACACCTTGTCGATGGCTGGCGCGTTACGCAGGTATTGCTGCTTGAGGTCCAGCGCATAACCGTACAGGGCCTTGTCGCTCTGGATCGGATGCCGATCCGGATAGCGCTGTTGCAGGTAATCGCCCAGTCGGTCCTGGGCGATCAATTGCTGCACTTGGGCTTGCAGGGCGGCGGGGTAGGCCTGGAGGTATTTGAGCGCGGTCATCAAGGGGCAACACAGTCACAAGAGGCCGCCAGTGTAGCGAATTCAAGCCTGCACCGCGCTCCAGTCGAACGGTGTGGCGAAGGCATCGGTGTCTTCGGCCATCAAGGGCCGCGCCACGAGGAACCCCTGCACATACTCGCAGCCATGGGCCTGCAGCCACTCATATTGCTCGCGCGTCTCCACCCCTTCGGCAATCACCCGCAAGCCCAGTTGCGTACACAGGTCAATCACCGAGGCGGCCAACGCGGCATCCCGGGGCGACCCCGGTACGCGGGCGATCAGATGCCGATCGAGCTTGAGGGTATCGAGCTCAAGGTCGCGCAGATGCGTCAATGAGCAGGGTCCCGAACCAAAGTCATCCAATGCCACCCGCACCCCGAGGTGACGCAGCAGTCGCAATTGCTTTTGGGTTTCATCGGGGTTGCGCATCAGCGCATCCTCGGTCACCTCGACCTCCAGTTGCCGAGGCTTCAAGGCATGACGCTCCAGGACCTGGCGCAACTCGGTCACCAGGTTGGGCATGCCGAACTGGGTACTACTCAGGCTCACCCCCAACACCAGGTCGTCAGCGAACAAGCGCTCCCAGACTTTGCGCTGGGCCGCGCTGCGATGATAAATCCAGCTGCCCAGGCGACTGATCAACCGCGCCTCTTCCAGCAAGGGCAGGAACAGGCCCGGCGGAACATCACCGACGCTGGGGTGCTGCCAGCGCAACAGCGCCTCGAACCCACGGATCCGCCCATCGATGATGCTTACCTGCGGCTGGTAGACCATATTGAAGTCGCGGTTCTCGATGGCCGAGCGCACGCTCTCTTCCAGCATCAGCCGTGAACGGGCGCGACCGTTCATTTCATGATCGTAAAAGCGGTATTGCTGGCGACCGGCACGCTTGGCTTCGTACATGGCGATGTCGGACGCCCGCAGCAACCCATCGAGATTGGCGCCGCAATCGGGGTACGTCGCGATGCCGATACTGGCCCCCAATGCGACGTCCATGCCTTCTATCTGCTGGCAGATCGCGACCCGCTCGATGAGTTTCTCGGCGATCTTGGCCGCTTGCTCGGGGAACTCCAGGTCCAGCAGCGCCGTGAACTCGTCCCCGCCCAGGCGCGCCAGGATATCGAATGGGCGCAGGCACGCCTTCAACTGTTCCGACACCCAGCGCAATACCCGGTCCCCGGCATCGTGCCCCAGCGAGTCATTGACCCGCTTGAAGCCATCGAGGTCCAGGTACAGCAACACCCAGTTGCTTTCCAGGCGCTCGCTGCGCATCAACAGGTTTTCGGCGGTCTGGTAGAACCCCCGGCGGTTGAGCAAACCGGTCAGCGGGTCCGTGACGGCCTGGTATTCGAGTTGTTGGTGCAAATGGCGAACCACGGACATGTCCTGGAGCGTCACCACCATCGCCTTCTGCTCCGACGGCAATGGCGCACAGGACAAGGCCACCGACACCTGCTGGCCAGGCGCCGTGCGTAGCACCGCGTCATGCAGTCGCCAGGTTTCACCGCGCCGATAGGCGTTGTGTATATCGGAATCGACCCACTCTGGGATGTGCGGTTTCTGCAGGAAATCCAGGAACGGCATGCCCTGCAACTGCTCGGCGGTGGCATTGAGCAAGCGGCAGGTAGAAGGGTTGGCGAAGCGGATACAGCCATTCTCATCCACCACCAGGATGCCTTCGGCGGCGTTGTCCAGCACCGAGGCATTGAAGGCCCTGGCCGCTTCGAGATCTTGGCTCAAGCGCTGCAAGGCCCGGCGATTGCGCTGGTGCTCGAGCAGCGCCTGGACCTTGGGCTTGAGGATTTGCGGATCGAAGGGTTTGAACAGGTAATCCACGGCGCCACTGGCATAGCCCTTGATCACCGCATCCTGGGATTGCTCGTTGGCCGTCAGGAAAATGATCGGCGTGAGCCGCGTACGCTGGCTGCCGCGCATCAGGCGCGCCACTTCGAAACCGTCCATGTCGGGCATCTGCACATCCAACAGAACCAGATCGATGTCGTGTTCCAGCAACAGGTTAAGCGCCTCGACCCCCGAGGACGCGGTCATGACTCGCCAATCCTGACGCTGCAACAAGGCTCGCATGCTGAGCAGGTTTTCAGGGTAATCATCAACAATCAAAAGGACAGAGCTGTCTTCGCCGAGCGGTGGTTGCGCGCATTCCATGCTGCTTCTCTTATCGGGCGCCACGTCCGTTTTTTACGTAGCAAAGCGGACAAATACTGTCCCCTCACTCTAGACCGGGATTGTCAAAAGCAGTAGGTGTCAACGCGCCATCATCCAGACAAAGCCCGAAATAGCCGACTAACGGTCACCCTCCTCGGGCACAGAAACTGCAAAGACCCCTTCGACGGACAATTGACGTCAACCACCCGCCGAAAAGTTGCCGGGCAGTTTCTTCCGTCGCTTACTCGTACGCCCGAAAATACCGGCCTAGAGCCTTGCCTTGTGGTGTGCAGCTTTTTCATCGAGTGACAGAGGATCCCCACCATGATCGATCTCTCAACCTGGAACCTGAGCATCCCCGAAGGCAGCCCTCCGGCTACCATCGAAACCTCCCAGCTCGTGCAAGGGTTCCAGGCCCCGTATTTCCACTCCGACTCCGGCACGGTTTTTTTCTGGGCGCCGGTGACCGGCTCCACAACCGCTAATGCTATTTATCCGCGCAGTGAACTTCGTGAAACCTACAGCGACGGCACCTTGCGCAATTGGCTGTACCCGGCGGCGGACAACAAGCTGGCTGCCACCCTGGCCGTCAGCCAGGTGCCCAGCACCGGCAAGGTCGTGATTGGTCAGATCCATACCAAGAACAGCACCAGCCCCCTGTTGAAGCTGGAATACCAATATAAAACCTACAGTTCCACCGGCAACATTGTCGCCAAGGTGCGCATGCGCCCGGACGACGAAACAGGCCAAGTCATCATCATCGCCACGGGCATCAAGCTGAATCAATCCTTCTCTTACCTGATCCATCTCAGCCCCGCCGGCGTCCTGACCATCAATGGCGCGGGTTACCAGTGGAGCTCCCCCATCAGTTCCACATGGAGCGACAAGCCGCTGTACTTCAAGGCGGGCGTGTACGTGCAGGACAACACCGGTTATCCCACCGAAGGCGGCACCGTGACGTTCAGCCTGCTGGATATCGATCACATCTAGGCGCTTTGCGTGGCGCCAGGGCAGCAACGGAATGCTGCCAGCCCAGCCATACACTGTAGATGCGTAATAGTTCAGCGCGAGTTCGAAACTACCGACTAACGGTCATCCATCCAGGCATAAATGCTGCAATTGACATGCTTGACGGACAATTGACGTCAAACATCCGCTGGATGGCTGTTCAAAAAACCCCCTTCCTGCGCGATCAACACACTCCAAATGCTCGGAGTAGAGCCTCCCGCTTTGGTACTCAGCACTTTTACGCCCGTTACGCAGGATCCGACCATGATCGATCTCAACACTTGGAACTTGAGCATTCCCGAAGGCAGCCCCGCCATCACCATCGAAACACCTCGGCTGGCCCAGGGGTTCAAGGATGAATACTTCCACTCCGACACCGGCACGCTGTTCTTCTGGGTACCGGTGACCGGCACCAAGACTGCAAACGCGATCTACCCACGCAGCGAACTGCGGGAAACCTACAGCGACGGCACCCTGCGCAACTGGTTGTACCCGGCGGCGGACAACATCCTGCGCGCGACCATGACCGTCAACCAAGTGCCCAGCACTGGCAAGATCGTGATCGGCCAGATCCACACCAAAGACAGCACCAGCCCCATGGTGAAACTGGAGTACCAGTACAAAACCTACAGCTCCACCGGCAACATCGTCGCCAAGGTGCGCCTGCGTCCCGACGATGAAACCGGCCAAGTCATTACCATCGCCACCGGCGTGAAGCTGGACCGCAGCTTCTCCTACATGATCCACCTGAGCCCGAAGGGCGCACTGGGTATCAGCGCAGCGGGCTACAACTGGAGAACCACCGTCGATCCTAGCTGGAAGGTCAAGCCCCTGTATTTCAAAGCAGGGGCGTATGTGCAGGACAACACCGGCTACACCACCGAAGGCGGCAAAGTGACGTTCAGCCTGCTGGAAATCAAACACAACATCTGATCACTTTTCCTGGCGCCATGGCAGCACGGATGCTGCTTGCGGGGCCCTCCTCGACGCTTCGGCAACCCATCTCACGCTCAATCGAGCACAAGGCACGCAGCAGTGCCATATCGCCATCGTTCAAAAAAAATCTGCTTTAGCCGACTAACGGTCGTCTGTCTCGGGCACCAAAGCGGCAAACGTCACTCTGACGGTCTGCTGACGCCAACCCTCCGCCGGGTCCCCGTGAAAAACGCGAGCTCCCGCTTCCTCCTGGCGTCAGTGAAAGCGCGTCCTAGAGCCTTCGGCTGTGGCGTAAATCATTTCTTATGTACAGAAAGGATCCGAACATGGTCGATCTTGCAACCTGGAACTTGAGCATCCCCGAGGGCAGCCCACCGAAAACCATTGAAACGCCTCGGCTGTTGGATGGCTTCCAAGATAAATACTTCAATTCCGAAGGCAGCACGGTGTATTTCTGGTCACCGGTGACCGGCACCAAGACTGAAAATGCGATCTACCCGCGCAGCGAATTACGAGAGACCTATAAAGACGGCACCTTGCGCAACTGGCTGTATCCCGCTGCCGACAATAAATTGAGTGCGACCCTGGTGGTCAACCAGGTACCCAGCACCGGCAAGATCGTGATCGGGCAGATTCATGCCAAGGACAGCAGCAAACCCATGGTGAAGCTGGAATACCAGTACAAGGACGACAGCAAGACCGGCAACATCGTCGCCAAAGTGCGCATGCGCCCCGATGACGACGAGGGTCGGGTTATCACCGTGGCCAGCGGCGTGAAGCTTTCTCAGTCCTTCAGTTACCGGCTTCACCTTGATCGAACCGGCGACTTGGGTATTACTGCGGCGGGTCGTAGTTGGTACACCACCATCAGTTCTACGTGGCGGGTCAAGCCGTTGTACTTCAAGGCTGGCGTGTATGTGCAGGACAACAGTGGGTATACCAGCGAGGGTGGGAAAGTGACGTTCAGTAAGTTGGATATCGATCACAACACTTGATTGTGTGCTTTCGATAGAGAGATATCGTGTGTATATCCGTTGCTGCGGTAACGGCTGCTGACGGTTCCGCTCTTACAGCGGCTCACTTTTGAGAAGCGCAAAAGTAAGCAAAACGCTCTTGCCCCACCACTCGGCACCTCGCCTAGGCTCGGTGTGCCCTCACTCCGGCGTTGCTCCGTGGGCCGCCGCGAAGGGCCATCCATGGCCCAGCGCGGCTATCCCGGCATCCATGCCGGGATGCCCACTGCGCAATGCCTGCGTTCGGCCAGCGTGGTTTAACGGGGCGCCCCAGATCAAAAGCATGCCCGAGGCGGCCTTATAGCCGGCCTGTCTCCTTGTCGTACTCCGCTCCAATTGTGGGAGCGAGCTTGCTCGCGATGGCGGCCTGACAGCCGACCAGGATTGGTGGGATGGCCGGAGATTTTGATCGCTCCCCTGGCCTTCTGAAAATCTCGTAGGAATCTCCCCTTTTGTGACGAGGGGATTTATCCCCGCTGGGCTGCAAAGCAG
>NZ_FOTH01000068.1:0-10318 GCF_900114515.1 Pseudomonas sp. NFACC46-3 | reverse complement strand
CGAGCCTAGGCGAGGTGCCGAGTGGTGGGGCAGAAGCGCTTTGGTTACTTTCGCGCTTTTCGAAAGTGACCCGCCGTCAGGGCGGAACCCTAAGTAGCCGTTACCGCAGAAATGGATATACACACTCCCGATGCCCTGACAGCCGACCAGAATTTGTGGGAATGGTCGGACAACCCTCAAATTTAAGCAGACTTTTCCGACGATCTCTGGCGGTTGCCGAGTGGGAAGGGCTCTAGCTAACCTTCTCCCGTCGCTGCCAATTCAGCGATCGGGCGTCGCGGCCCGAAAACTTGGTAGTCCATTCCCCCTTTGGAGTACCGCAATGTGTAACAAACCTCCATCACCTTCAGAAACCAATAACGCTTCTCCCAATTCCAGCCTCAACCCCAAAAAGCTCGACGAAGCCGCCAAGCGCGCCCTCGACTATTACCTAGCCCCAAAGCCTGAAGCCAAAAAGAAACCACCCTCAAACCAGCTATTCACCGTCGTGGAAGGCATCGACGTCGAATGCCTCCTCGCCAACCTCAGCGAAACCCTGGCCTCAGCCAGCGCAACAATCAGCGACCTGGCCTTCGAACTCGACGGCTCGCGACGGCATGTTGCATTGGGCGTGCAACAGCTGATCGAGTTGAGTGAGCTGCTAGCCAATCGTGTGCTGGACGAGCAGGTGCCGGTGCCGAAGGGCTAGAAAAGCTGCCAAGGCGAACACAGCACCTGTGGTGAGGGGATTTATCCCCGTTGGGCTGCGAAGCAGCCCCAAAAAGCAGCTACTCAAACAACCTGATACACCGAGGTGCCAGGTTCGGGGCTGCTGCGCAGCCCAGCGGGGATAAATCCCCTCGCCACACAGTTCGGTGTAGATCCTGCCATTCGGTGCAGACCCAGCCATTGGTTGAGCTGAGCCGGCCACATGCTCAATCCAACCCCAATTTCTTCAACCGATAGCGCATCGACCGAAACGACAACTTCAACCGCTGCGCCGCCGCCGTGCGGTTCCAGCGGGTTTCCTCCAGGGCCTGGAGGATCAGCTTGCGTTCGACGTCTTCCAGGTAGTCTTCCAGGTTATCGACCTGCATCAAGTCGGGGTTGCCCGGTTCTGCGCTGCCATTACCCTCGGCCAAACGCAGGTCATCCGCTTCGATCTGCTGCTGTTCGCAAAGGGTGTAGGCCCGTTCGAGCATGTTCTCCAGTTCACGCACGTTGCCCGGGAAACGGTAACTCCTGAGAGCGTCCAACGCCTGGGGATGCAACTTGACCGGTGGACTGCCTGTGTTGGCTGCCAGGCGCAGAAGCATGTGATTGGCCAGCAGCTCGATGTCTTCGCGGCGTTCACGCAATGGCGGGACGCGCAGTTCGATGACGTTCAGCCGGTAATACAAATCCTGGCGAAAGCGCCCGGCGGCCACTTCGCCGTCCAGATCCTTGTGGGTCGCGCAGAGGATGCGCACGTCCACCACTTCTTCCTGCTGGCCGCCAACAGCGCGCACGGCCTTTTCCTGGATCGCCCGCAACAGTTTGACCTGCATCGCCAAGGGCAGGTCGGCCACTTCATCGAGGAACAAGGTCCCGCCATGGGCGGCCTGGAACAAACCTGGCTTGTCCTCGATGGCGCCGCTGAAGCTGCCTTTTCGATGGCCGAAAAACTCACTTTCCATCAGCTCCGTGGGAATTGCCCCACAGTTGACCGGTACAAAGGGCAGGTTGGCACGGGGGCCTTGTTCGTGGATCAGCCGGGCGACCAGTTCCTTGCCGCAGCCCGATTCCCCGCTGATGTACACCGGTGCCTGGCTGCGGGCGAGTTTTTCGATCTGCTTGCGCACGCTGAGCATGGGGGGCGAGTCGCCCAGCAGGCTGCGCTCGAGGGTGGTGCCAGGCGTGGCGACCGGCGGCAGGCGCAGGGCACTGGTGACCAGTTCCCGCAGCCGACCCAGGTCTACCGGTTTGGTCAGGAAGTCGAAGGCGCCGGCCTTGAGGGCGTCGATGGCGGTTTCCAGGCTGCCGTAGGCGGTGATCATTGCCACGGGGAGCTGGGGGTAACGCTGCTGGATGTGTTGCACCAGTTCCAGGCCGGTGCCGTCGGGCAGGCGCATGTCGGTCAGGCACAGGTCGAAGGCCTCGCCGGCCAGCAGGTTCTGGGCTTCGGCGAGGTTCTTGGCGCTGCGGGTGTCGAGTTTCATCCGGCCCAGGGTGATGTCCAGGAGTTCGCGGATGTCCGGTTCGTCATCGACGATCAGGATTCGTTGCCGTGAGCGTGTATTCAAATCTGTTTCCGTCCGTGAGCAAAGGTGATGCGAAAGCAACCGCCGCCTTGGCGTGGTTTGAAGTCTAGGCGGGCCTGGTTGCTTTCGCACAGCTCACGGGACAGATAGAGCCCAAGGCCGGTGCCCTGGCTGCTGGTGGTGAAGAAGGGTTCGAACAAATGTGCCTGTTGCTCTGGCGTCACACCAGGGCCGTTGTCGATGATGTCCAGGGTGGATAACTGGCTGTGTGGGTCGATGAACAGTTTCAGCCAGGCCTCGGCCTGTTCGTGGGCCATGGCGCTGTGGCGCCAGGCGTTGCGCAGCAGGTTGTCGAGTACCTGGGTCAACTGGTCGGGGTCCATCAGCGTGGTGTAGTCACCCGGGTCGATGCTCAGGTGCAAGTGCTGGTGCTCGGCCATGCTTTCACGGGCCTGCCGGACGAACTGGTCGAGCCAGGTCCGCAGGTCGAGGCGTTGGGGGGTGGTTTGCTGGCGACGAGACAGCTGCAGGACGTTTTCAATGACGCGGTTCATTCGTTGGGAGTGATCTTGAATAATCTGCGTCAGACGCCGATCCGCGTTGTTCAGTTCCTCGGATTCGCGCAGTAATTGCGCTGCGTGGCTGATGGCGCCCAAGGGGTTGCGGATTTCATGGGCGATGCCAGCAGTGAGGCGCCCGAGGGAAGCGAGTTTCAGTTGCTGGGCCTGCTGCGCAACCTGGGCCAGGTCCTCAAGGAATACCAGCAACTGCTGCTGATCGTAATGCCCCAAGGCGATGAAGCTCGGTTGCAGGGTCAGGCCTGTGCCGGTCACGGTCAGGCTGGGGGGACGCAGGCTGGGGTTGTTCAGCCACAATTGCAGGCGTTCGACCAGGGCGGTGCAATAGTCATCGATTCGCTGGCCGACCAGGTCGTGTATGCCCAGCAGGTTCAAGGCGCTTTCGTTGGCCAATTGCACGCGCCGCTCGCGGTCGAGCACCAGGATACCTGTGCGCATGCGTTGCAGGATCAGTGCGTTGAGCGCTTCGAGGCCGATCACCTCGCTGGCTCGTTGCTCGGCCAGGGTTTCACTGGCTTCCAGTCGCCGGGTCAGGCCCTGTACCAGCAGGGCGGCGGCAAAACACAGCGCCCCGAGGGTGCCGGCTTGCAGATAACTGCTGGGACGGTTTGAATCGCTCAGGCCGAGGAAAAAAGTCGACCCGACGATACCGATCGTGGCGACAGCGGCGATCAACAGGCCGACCCGGCTTCGCAACAGCGTATTGCCGATGGCTACCGAGACAATGAGCAGGTTGCCGATGGCACTGGGCACACCGCCCGCGGCGAAGAACAGCCACGAAAGCAGCAGAACGTCGGTGAGGGCCAGGCCGAACAGCCGGGCGGGGCGGCGAATGTTCTCAAGGAACACCACCAGCAGGATGTTCAGCACCAGGTACAACCAGCTGCCGTTGCGCAGCAGGTCGTCGTTGGCGAACTCCAGCAGGCGGTTGTCCAGCTTGCTGGAGATCAGCAGCACCAGGGTGATGCCGATGCTCAGGCGATACAGGTGATAGAGACGCAGCAGGCGCTGCGCCTGTTTTTCGCGTGGGCTTGAGGCCTCAGCGATCACGAGTGCCCGGGCCTTGCTCGAGATGAGCCTGGCTGCAATACCATTGTTGTTCGAGGGCCAGGGCCCGGTCACGGGGCAGATGTACGCCGCAATGGGCGCAACGAACCATGGGGGGTGCGTCCTGCTCCCGGGGAGCGTTCGGCGCGGATGAGGTGCTCTTGAACTTGCGCCAGAACCATACCGCGGCGGCAATCAGGGCGATCCAGAACAGTAAACGAAGCATGATGGGCGGCTTTTTGGCTAGAGATCAGGCAGTTTAGCCAAGGACAGGAACGGCGCACAGCGCAATAAAACCCAGGCATAAAAAAGGGAGACCCGCGGGTCTCCCTTTTTGCTGAGGCCTTGGCCTCAGTCGAACATACCGAAGGTCATGTAGCTGAACCAGGAGCGATCGGTGGATTCGCTCTCAGGCTCTTCTTCTTCGATCACGTCGCCATTTTCGTCCTTGGGCTTGAGCTCGTTTGGAATGGCTTCCTTGGCGTCCTGGAACTGACGCTGCACGTCCTGGTTGGCGCGGGTTTCGCCCGGCGGCAGAGGTGGACGGGACTCGATCAGGCCCAGGGTCGCCTTGCTCAGCCACGAACGGTTGTCCGCTTCGTCGACCCGTGGGGTGAACTGGCCATCGACCAGGGATGGGTGATCCGGGTAGTTCAGCTTGAGGGTTTCCAGGCTGGTGGCCGCCAGGTCGTCCAGGTGCAGGCGCTGGTAGGCTTCGGTCATCACGGCCAGGCCGTCACCCACCGAAGGGGTTTCCTGGAAGTTTTCCACTACGTAGCGGCCACGGTTGGCGGCGGCAACGTAGGCCTGACGCGTCAGGTAGTAGTCGGCCACGTGGATTTCGTAGGAGGCCAGCAGGTTGCGCAGGTAGATCATGCGCTGCTTGGCGTCCGGCGAGTAGCGGCTGTTGGGGAAGCGGCTGGTCAGTTGGGCGAACTCATTGTAGGAGTCGCGCGCGGCGCCCGGGTCACGCTTGGTCATGTCCAGCGGCAGGAAGCGCGCCAGCAGGCCGACGTCCTGGTCGAAGGAGGTCAGGCCCTTGAGGTAATAGGCGTAATCGACATTCGGGTGCTGCGGGTGCAGGCGAATGAAACGCTCGGCGGCGGACTTGGCTGCTTCCGGCTCGGCGTTCTTGTAGTTGGCGTAGATCAGCTCCAGCTGGGCCTGATCGGCGTAGCGACCGAACGGATACCGCGACTCCAGCGCCTTCAGCTTGGCAGTGGCGCTGGTATAGCTGTTGTTGTCCAGGTCGTTCTGCGCCTGTTGGTACAGTTCGACTTCGCTCAGGTTTTCGTCTACGACTTCCTTCGACGAGCAAGCAGCAGTCAATGCGAGGATGGCGATCAGCAGCAGGTGTTTCACTTGCATGGCGGCTTGCGTCCCTATGACGGCCGCTGTCTTGGGCGGGGCCGTCCTGTTATGATGAGCGCCCCGTTGAAAGCCTCGGGGCAAAAGACGCCGTATTTAACCACAAGCGCGCAGCCGAAACCAAAGGCTGTGCCGACGCCCAGTCCGAGCATGTCCGATAAAATAGAACTTCGCGCAGAGGTGCCGTCCGAATTGGGCGGCCAACGCCTCGATCAAGTCGCCGCACAACTCTTTGCCGAGCACTCTCGCTCGCGCCTTTCCGCCTGGATCAAGGACGGCCGCCTGACTGTGGATGGGGCGGTGATCCGCCCGCGCGACATCGTCCACGGCGGTGCCATTCTCGAGCTGACTGCCGAACAGGAGGCCCAGGGAGAATGGGTCGCCCAGGACATCGCCCTGGACATCGTCTATGAAGACGAAGACATCCTGGTGATCAACAAGCCTGCGGGCCTGGTGGTGCACCCGGCGGCTGGGCATGCTGATGGCACCTTGCTCAATGCCTTGCTGCACCACGTACCGGACATTATCAATGTGCCACGTGCTGGCATCGTCCATCGCCTGGACAAGGACACCACCGGTCTGATGGTGGTGGCCAAGACCATCCAGGCGCAGACACAGCTGGTCACACAGCTGCAAAGCCGCAGCGTCAGTCGCATCTATGAATGCATCGTGATCGGGGTCGTCACCGCCGGTGGCAAGATCAACGCCCCTATCGGTCGTCACGGCCAGCAGCGCCAACGCATGGCGGTGATGGAGGGCGGCAAGCAGGCGGTCAGCCATTATCGCGTGCTCGAGCGTTTCCGCTCCCACACCCATGTGCGGGTCAAGCTGGAAACCGGCCGGACCCACCAGATCCGTGTGCACATGGCCCACATCAACTTCCCGTTGGTGGGCGACCCGGCCTACGGCGGTCGTTTCCGCATTCCGCCGGCTGCCAGCCAGACCATGGTCGAATCGCTGAAGAATTTCCCGCGGCAGGCGTTGCATGCACGTTTCCTGGAGCTGGATCATCCGACGACCGGCAAGCGCATGAGCTGGGAGTCGCCGTTGCCGGATGACTTCGTCTGGCTGCTGACATTGCTCAAGCAGGACCGCGAGGCGTTCATCGGATGAGTGACTGGCTGATACCCGACTGGCCCGCGCCGGCCCGGGTCAAGGCCTGCATCACGACCCGTGAGGGTGGCGTCAGCCTGGCGCCGTTCGACAGCCTCAACCTGGGCGATCATGTGGGCGACGATCCTGCGGCCGTCGCCGAAAACCGTCGTCGCCTCACCGATCAATTCGCCATCACCCCGGCCTGGCTACAGCAGGTCCACGGCATTGCCGTGGTCGAGGCTGATCCGGCCCAGGTGGCGACCGCCGATGCCAGTTGGACCGACACGCCCGGTATCGCCTGCACCGCGATGACGGCGGACTGCCTGCCTGTGCTGTTCTGCAACCGTGCCGGCACCCGCGTCGCGGCGGCCCATGCCGGCTGGCGCGGGCTGGCGAACGGCGTGCTGGAAGCCACCCTCGACAGCCTTGCCGTGCCCGCGGATGAAATCCTCGCCTGGCTCGGCCCGGCCATCGGCCCGCAAGCGTTTGAAGTCGGGCCGGAAGTCCGTGAAGCCTTCATCGCGCAACTGCCCCAGGCAGCCCAAGCCTTTGCCGCGAGCCCAAACGCCGGCAAGTTCCTCGCCGATATCTACGCGTTGGCACGGCTGCGCCTGGCCGCACATGGTGTCACGGCCGTCTACGGTGGCGGTCTCTGCACCGTGACCGACCCCCGTTTCTTTTCCTACCGCCGCAACCCGCGCACCGGTCGCTTCGCTTCGCTGATCTGGATCGAACGCTAGACTTCTCTGATCTGTATCAAGGGCGCCCGGCTTGAATCTTCCAGAATCGACCACATCTATAACGGTATCTGGCAGGTTTCTTCATTCAGGATGTTTCCACGGTCCGGCCTGCTCATTAGGAAGGTGACCCATGCGTATTGATCGTTTAACCAGCAAATTACAGTTGGCCCTGTCCGATGCCCAGTCCCTGGCCGTCGGTCTGGACCATCCCGGTATCGAACCGGCGCATTTGATGCAGGCCATGCTTGAACAGCAGGGCGGCTCCATCAAGCCCCTGCTGATGCAGGTCGGCTTTGACGTCAACAGTCTGCGCAAAGAACTGGCCAAGGAACTCGACCAGTTACCCAAGATCCAGAATCCCACCGGTGACGTGAACATGTCCCAGGACCTGGCGCGGCTGCTCAACCAGGCCGATCGCCTGGCCCAGCAGAAGGGCGACCAGTTCATTTCCAGCGAGCTGGTGCTGCTCGCCGCCATGGACGAGAACAGCAAGCTTGGCAAATTGTTGCTCGGCCAAGGGGTGAGCAAGAAAGCGCTGGAAAATGCTATCAACAACCTGCGTGGCGGCGAAGCAGTCAACGACGCCAACCACGAGGAGTCGCGCCAGGCGCTGGACAAATACACCGTCGACCTGACCAAGCGTGCCGAGGAAGGCAAGCTCGACCCGGTGATCGGCCGCGACGATGAAATCCGCCGTACGATCCAGGTGCTGCAACGCCGCACCAAGAACAACCCGGTGCTGATCGGCGAGCCAGGTGTGGGTAAAACCGCCATTGCCGAGGGCTTGGCCCAGCGCATCATCAACGGCGAAGTGCCGGACGGCCTCAAGGGTAAGCGCCTGTTGTCCCTGGACATGGGCGCCTTGATCGCCGGTGCCAAGTACCGTGGCGAGTTCGAAGAACGGCTCAAGGCTTTGCTCAATGAACTGTCCAAGCAGGAAGGGCAGATCATCCTGTTCATCGACGAACTGCACACCATGGTCGGTGCGGGTAAAGGCGAAGGCTCGATGGATGCCGGCAACATGCTCAAGCCTGCGTTGGCCCGTGGCGAGTTGCACTGCGTCGGCGCGACCACGCTCAACGAGTACCGCCAATATATAGAGAAGGATGCGGCGCTGGAGCGGCGCTTCCAGAAAGTGCTGGTGGAGGAGCCGAGCGAGGAAGACACCATTGCCATCCTGCGCGGCCTCAAAGAACGCTACGAAGTTCACCACAAGGTGGCGATCACCGATGGCGCGATTATCGCGGCGGCCAAGCTCAGCCACCGCTACATTACCGACCGCCAGTTGCCGGACAAGGCCATCGACCTGATCGACGAGGCCGCCAGCCGCATCCGCATGGAAATCGACTCCAAGCCCGAAGTGCTGGATCGGTTGGAGCGCCGCCTGATTCAGCTCAAGGTCGAATCCCAGGCCCTGAAGAAAGAAAGCGACGAAGCGGCGAAGAAGCGTCTGGAAAGGTTGCAGGAAGAGATCGTTCGTCACGAGCGTGAGTATTCCGACCTCGAGGAAATCTGGAACTCGGAGAAAGCCGAAGTCCAGGGTTCAGCGCAGATCCAGCAGAAGATCGAACAGTCCCGCCAGGAGCTGGAAGCGGCCCGTCGTAAAGGCGACCTCAACCGCATGGCCGAGCTGCAGTACGGAGTGATCCCGGACCTGGAGCGCAGCCTGCAAATGGTCGACCAGCACGGCAAGAGTGAAAACCAGTTGCTGCGCAGCAAGGTCACCGAGGAAGAGATTGCCGAAGTGGTCTCCAAATGGACCGGCATTCCGGTGTCGAAAATGCTCGAAGGCGAGCGCGACAAGCTGCTGAAGATGGAAAGCCTGCTGCACCAGCGTGTGATCGGCCAGGAAGAGGCAGTCGTGGCAGTGTCCAATGCCGTACGCCGCTCCCGTGCCGGGCTGTCGGACCCTAACCGTCCGAGCGGCTCGTTCATGTTCCTCGGCCCTACGGGGGTCGGTAAAACCGAACTGTGCAAGGCGCTGGCCGAGTTCCTCTTCGACACCGAAGAGGCCATGGTGCGCATCGACATGTCCGAGTTCATGGAGAAACACTCCGTGGCGCGGCTCATCGGTGCGCCCCCGGGTTATGTCGGTTATGAAGAGGGCGGTTACCTGACCGAGGCAGTGCGTCGCAAGCCGTACTCGGTGATCCTGCTCGATGAGGTCGAGAAGGCGCATCCGGATGTGTTCAACATCCTGCTGCAAGTGCTGGAGGATGGTCGCCTGACTGACAGCCACGGGCGCACGGTGGACTTCCGCAACACGGTGATCGTGATGACCTCCAACCTGGGCTCGACGCAGATCCAGGAACTGGTGGGCGACCGCGAAGCGCAGCGTGCGGCGGTGATGGACGCGATTTCCACCCACTTCCGGCCGGAGTTCATCAACCGCGTCGACGAAGTGGTGATCTTCGAGCCATTGGCCCGTGATCAGATTGCCGGCATTACCGAGATCCAGTTGGGTCGCCTGCGCAGTCGTCTCACAGAGCGTGAGCTGAAACTGCAATTGAGCGACGAGGCATTGGACAAGCTGATTGCGGTGGGTTACGACCCGGTCTATGGCGCACGGCCGCTGAAGCGGGCGATCCAGCGCTGGATCGAAAACCCGCTGGCGCAGTTGATCCTGTCGGGTCGCTTCATGCCGGGTGAGACTGTGACCGGTACAGTGGAGAACGACGAAATCGTCTTCAACTGAGGCGATTGTCTGGGCTTTTGTGGCGAGGGAGCCTGCTCCCGCTGGGTCGCGTAGCGGCCCCTCAAAAAGCGAGGAGTGCTTCGCGCTCCAGCGGGAGCAGGCTCCCTCGCCATGGCCGGTGTTCTTTTCCTGATTTATGGGGGGGCTCGCTTCCAAGCGCCATTTTTTTCATCAGGCCGTTGAACTCAAAGGAAAAGGCTTGTAAAGTGCGCCCCGCAGTCAGTCACCCCAAGGGTTACTTCTCGCTGAGAAGGAATCCAAAATAAGTTGCAAATCATTGTCTTGAAAGCAATTTAAGGGGTTGACAGAGGTTTTGAAGATTGTAGAATAGCGCGCCTCAGACACACGAACGCAGCGATGCGTAAGGGTAGAAGAGGTTGAAGCTAGCTTCAACGTTGTAACTTGAAATATCAGTTCCGTGATAGCTCAGTCGGTAGAGCAAATGACTGTTAATCATTGGGTCCCAGGTTCGAGTCCTGGTCACGGAGCCATTTCAATCGGGGTATAGCGCAGTCCGGTAGCGCGCCTGCTTTGGGAGCAGGATGTCAGGAGTTCGAATCCCCTTACCCCGACCAT
>NZ_FOTH01000069.1:0-9558 GCF_900114515.1 Pseudomonas sp. NFACC46-3 | reverse complement strand
TTGCTTTGCTTTGCTTTGCTTTGGATCTTGATCTTGATCTTGATCTAGGCGCCCCGTTAAACCACGCTGGCCGAACGCAGGCATTGCGCAGTGGGCATCCCGGCATGGATGCCGGGATAGCCGCGCTGGGCCATGGATGGCCCTTCGCGGCGGCCCACGGAGCAATGCCTGCGTTCGGGCATGCCGAGCCTAGGCGAGGCACCGAGTGGTGGGGCAAGAGCGTTTTGCTTACTTTTGCGCTTTTCAAAAGTAAGCCGCTGTAAGAGCGGAACCATAAGTAGCCGTTACACAAAAAACGGATATACACGCATAGCAAGCCGAAAAACCGGGAACCCCATGGAAGTCACCCAAGTCCTGAACCCACATCAACCCGTCCCGGCACTTCCGTCCGAAGGGTTGATCGCCGTGATCGCCCCCGCCGGCCCCGCCCCCCTGGACACGGAAAAAGCCATCCAATGGATGCGCGCCCGAGGTCATGAGCTCCGGATCTTCCCAGGCGTCTACGAAAAGAACGACTACCTGGCCGGCAGCGACGAAGTACGACTCAACGACCTGCACAGCGCCTTCGCCGACCCAGAAGTCAACGCGATCATCTGCCTGCGCGGCGGCTACGGCACACCACGCCTGCTGGACCGCATCGACTTCGACCTCCTGCGCCGCAACCCCAAGCCATTCGTAGGCTACAGCGACATCACCGCCCTGCACCTGGCCATCAGCCGCTACGCAGGCTTCGTGACCTTCCACGGCCCGCTGCTCAACGCCGATCTGCTGGGCGACAAGGAACCCCCGACCGTCACCTCGTTTTTCAGCCTGCTGCGTGGACAGTTGAAGGCCGGCAGCGAGCTGAACCACCCCGCAGCCTACCCATTGACCACCGTCGAGCCAGGCATCGCCCACGGACGTCTGCTGGGCGGCAACCTGTCGATGATTGCCGCGACCATGGGCACGCCTTTTCAGATCGACGCCGAAGGGGTGATCCTGTTCATCGAAGACGTCAACGAGCCGCTGTATCGCATCGACCGATTGCTGACTCAACTGCGATTGGCCGGCACGTTGCACCAGCTACGCGGCGTTTTGGTGGGGGATGTGGCCGGGGTCGACGTCGAGGCGTTGAACCGCTTGCTCAAGCAGACCTTCGAGCCGTTGCGTATCCCGGTGCTGTCCGGCTGGCGCAGCGGGCACTGCGATCCGAACCTGACCTTGCCCATGGGGGCCTTGGTGACGCTCGATGCGGAGGAGAAGAGGTTAGTGCTGGAGCAGGATGTGGTAGTCAGTCGCTAGTCATGTAGCGCCTGGGAGTCAGCTATCGCGAGCAAGCTCGCGATAGCGGTAGCCGCCATACGGCAATTCAGCGGCTACGCAATGCCTCCAGCAACTGCTGCGTCGGATACCCATCCGCTGGCCAGCCGAACGACTGCTGGGCACTGCGGATGGCCTTGCGGGTGTTGGCGCCGATGATACCGTCGGGGTTGCCCGCGTCGTAGTTGTGCTTGCTCAGCAGTGTCTGCAATTCGATGCGTTCGCTGCGGCTCAGGGGCAGGTCCTCCTTGGGCCACTGGCCATAGACCAGTCCGCCGTCGGTAAAGCGCTTTGACAACAACCCGACCGCCAAGGCATAGGACGACGAGTTGTTGTACTTGAGGATGGCGCGGAAGTTATCGAAGATCAGGAACGCCGGGCCGCGATGGCCGGCCGGCAGGAGCAGAGACGCCGAGAGCTGTTTGTCATCCGGGGTTATTGGCAGGCGGCCATATTCTGAAACTCCCAGTCGCTCCCATTCAGCAACAGGCTTGCGGATCGTGCCATCGGCCAGGGTGTAGTCGAAGCCCTCTGGGAGATCGACCTCGAACCCCCATGGCTGGCCACGCTGCCAGCCGGAGCTTTGCAGGTAATGGGCGGTCGAGGCCAGGGCGTCGGTGGAGCTGCCCCAGATGTCGCGGCGACCGTCGCCATCGAAATCCACTGCATGGGTGTTGTACGTGGTGGGAATGAACTGGGTCTGGCCCATGGCGCCGGCCCAGGAACCGAGCATTTTTTCCGGTGTGATATCGCCCTGTTGCAGGATTTGCAGCGCGGCGATCAGTTGCGCATGGGCAAAACCCGGGCGTCGTCCTTCGTAGGCCAAGGTCGCCAGGGAATTGATCACCGACTTGCTACCCTGGAACTGGCCGAAGTTGCTCTCCATGCCCCACACCGCCACCAGCGCCTCGCGATCAACGCCATAACGCTGCTCGATACTTTGCAGGACCTGGGCGTTCTGCTGGATCAGGCTCTTGCCTTTGTTGACCCGCAGTGGCGATAGCGCGCCATCGAGGTATTCCCACACGGGACGGGTGAATTCCGGCTGGCTGCGATCGGCCTTGATCACGCTCATGTCCGGGCTGACGCCGACAAACGCACGATCGAACAGGTCGCCACGGATCCCGGCGGCCAGTGCCTCCTTGCGAAACCCTGCTTGCCATTGCGCGAAGGTCTGGGTGGGCGCAATGGCCAGGTCTTCACCGGTCGGCACCAGGGGCGGGACGATGGCCGGAGCGGTCACGGCGGGGGCTGTCTGGAGCGGTTGGGCGTCGGCGGCAGTAGGTTTTTCGGCGCAGGCGACAAGCAGGGCAACGCTGGCGGCAACAATCATCTGGCGCAGTGGCCAACGATGGGAAAGACAGAAGGGCATGCACGGGTCCAGAAATACAAATCAGGTGCTGACCTTATCATGCGAAAGGGGTGTAGGGCTTGTCCGGGTGTTTCAAGCTGCCACAAAGCAAGAAGCCTCCCAGTTGTCAGACTGGAAGGCTTCGCGGCGGTAGCTGCCTTTGCCCTTGGCGGGTCGTTCCTGGCGGCTGCGGAACAGGGGCTGGGCGACGATGGATTTGGCCTTGTTGGGGCCATGCCTGGATGGCTTTTTGCTCATGATGGTGTCTCTCGTGGGGTGGTTTTGCGGGGCAAATCATGGGGCAGAGTTGGCGGGCTGTCCAGTCCCTGCATGCAGTAGGAAGTTTCGCCTCAGGTGGCGGATTTGGGGGAGACAGCTTTTGTGTGGCGAGGGAGCTTGCTCCCGCTGGGCTGCGAAGCAGACCCGAAAAACAGGGCCGCTTCGCGCCCCAGCGGGAGCAAGCTCCCTCGCCACAGAAAGCCCTCTGGCCTGAGTGTGTTTACTCGGCAGGCAGGGGCAATCGTTGACCGGCCATCAACAGCGACAAGCGACTGAGGCTCATCCACGGTGAGCCGGCGGCCTGGCCCTTGATCTGCGCGTCGATGCGCTGGGCTTCGAGGAGCAATTGCGCCCAGCGTGGTGCCGAGTAGCGTTGCAGGGCCTTGCTCATCAGCGGTTTGCGTTTGTCCCACACCGGTGGGCGGGCCTGGCTGAAGGCTTTGTCCAGTGGGACGCCCTGGCTGTATTGCAGGGACAGGTTGGCCAGCAGGCGTAATTCCCGGGCCAGGGCCCAGAGGATCACCGGCGGCTCGACGCCTTCGCCCCGCAGGCCTTCGAGCATGCGCAGGGCATGGGCGGCCTCACCGTTGAGGATCGCATCGGTCAGCCCGAAGACATCGAAGCGCGCACTGTCGGCCACGGCAGCCTGCACCGTTTCCACGGTGATCTGCCCGCCTTCGGCCATCAGCTTGAGCTTTTCGATTTCCTGGGCGGCGGCCAGCAGGTTGCCTTCGACCCGGGCGGCGATCAGTTCCACCGCGTCCTGGCTGGCCGAGAGGCCGGCCTGGGACAGGCGCTGGCGGATCCAGCTGGGCAACTGGCTGACGTCCACCGGCCAGATCTGCACGAACTGGGTTTGCGGGCCTTCGACCAAGGCCTTGCCCCATTTGGTCTTCTGCGCGCTGCCATCGAGTTTCGGCAAGCTGATGAGCAGCACGGTGTCCTCGGCCGGGCGAGAGCAATATTCGATCAGCGCAGCGGCGCCTTTGTCACCGGGTTTGCCAGACGGCAAACGCAGCTCCAGTAGGCGTTTTTCGGCGAACAACGACATGCTCGCCCCGGCCTGCAGCAGCGTGCCCCAGTCGAAACTGGCGTCGGCGGCAAATACCTGGCGCTCGTCGAAACCTTGCTGGCGTGCAGCGGCGCGGATGGCGTCGGCGGCTTCCTGGCACAGTAGTGGGTCATCGCCACTGATGATGTAGACCGGCGCGAGGGCGCCTTGCAGGTGTTTGCCGAGTTGGGCGGGAGCGAGCTTCATAAGAGAAGGCGAGCGGGGCGCCGGAGCGCCCCACAAGGCTTATTCAGCCGGGATCTGCATCGGCGACTGTTGCGGGGTTTCCGCTTCCGCCTTGCGTGCCGCTTCCAGCGCATCGGCTTCGGCCTTGGCACGGGCGTTGGCGGTCTGTTGCAGTTGCTCCAGCTGGGCCGGGCTCAGCTGTTGCAGGCGCAGCATCATGCGTTGCACGAGGTCACGACGCATTTCATCGCGCACTTCGCTCGACTCCTGGTCGGAACCGGTGATGTTGTTGCCATCGTGCAGGTAGACCTTCTGCACCTGCAGCTTGTCGTCCAGCAGTACCAGGTCGTTCTGGCCGCGGATCTCATAGCTCAGTACGTTGTTCAGTTCGTACTCTGCGGAACGACCGGCACCGGCATAGCTCAGGCTGCGCTGGCTCTGCTGTTCACGGGCCAGTACCAGCTTGTACGGGGCCCCGCTGTAGACTTTCACGCCACTGTTTTCCAGGGTGTCGCGCAGCAGTTTCACGGTGTCGCCATAGGCGTCCCGTGCGCTGAGGTCCAGTTCCGTGATGGCCAGCTCGGTGGTGCCGGTGCCGCGCAGTTGGAAGCCGCAGGCGCTCAACAGGACCGCCAGGCCCACTACCAGCAGATTACGTTTGATCATCTTGTTGCTCCCCTTGAACCCTATGGGGGTCGACCATGCGACCCCGCAGGTTGTATTCGGCGCCAGGCTTGAGCCTCGCGCCCGATCCAATTAGCTTGCGACGATGTTGACCAGCTTGCCGGGCACGACGATCACTTTGCGAATGGTCAGGCCATCGACGAAGCGCAGCACGTTTTCATTGGCCCGCGCGGCGGCTTCAACTTCTTCGCGCGTTGCCGCAGCCGGCATTTCGATCTGGCCGCGCAGCTTGCCGTTGACCTGGATAACCAGGGTCAGGCTGTCCTGCACCAGCGCGGTTTCGTCCACCACCGGCCAGCGTGCATCAATCACCGGGTCGGCGTGACCCAGTTGATTCCACAGCTCGTGGCTGATGTGTGGGGTGATCGGCGCGAGCAGCAACGTCACGGCTTCCAGGCCTTCGTGAACCAGTGCGCGATCCTGCTCGGTGCCTTGCGCGGCTTTTTCCAGCACGTTCATCAGCGTCATCACCTGGGCGATGGCGGTGTTGAATTTGTGGTTCTGGCCGACGTCATGGCTGGCCTGCTTGATGGCCAGGTGAATCGAGCGACGGACGGCTTTCTGCTCGTCGTTCAGGCTGGCGACGGCCAGTTTGCCCGGCAGGCCCTGGGTGACGTGGGCTTGGGCCAGGCGCCAGACGCGCTTGAGGAAGCGGTGCGAGCCCTCGACGCCCGAGTCGGACCATTCCGCGCTCATGTCTGGTGGCGAGGCGAACATCATGAACAGGCGGCAGGTGTCCGCGCCGAACTGGTCGATCATCGACTGTGGGTCGACGCCGTTGTTCTTCGACTTGGCCATTTTCTCGGTGCCGCCGATTTCCACCGGCAGGCCGTCGGCGATCAGCTTGGCGCTGATGACCTTGGCCTTGCTGTCGCGTTCGAGCTCGACGTCGCTCGGGTTGAACCAGGTGTAGGCACCGTTGGCTTCGCGACGATAGTAAGTCTCGGCGATCACCATGCCTTGGGTCAGCAGGTTCTTGAACGGCTCGTTGGAGCTCACCAGGCCTTCGTCACGCATCAGCTTGTGGAAGAAGCGTGCGTAGAGCAGGTGGAGAATGGCGTGTTCGATGCCGCCGATGTACTGGTCCACTGGCAACCAGTGGTCGGCCGCGGATTTTTCCACCAGGCCGCCCTCATAGTGCGGCGAGGCGTAGCGCGCGTAATACCAGGAGGACTCGACGAAGGTGTCCATGGTGTCGGTTTCGCGCTTGGCCGGTGCACCGCATTTCGGGCAGTTGCACTCGTAGAACTCGGGCATGCGCGCCAGGGGCGAACCGGCGCCGTCGGGTACGACGTCTTCCGGCAGGACCACGGGCAGTTGGTCTTCCGGCACCGGTACGTCGCCGCAGGTGTCGCAGTGCACGATCGGGATCGGGCAGCCCCAGTAGCGCTGGCGGCTGATGCCCCAGTCCCGCAGGCGGAATTGGGTGCGCGAGGCGCCGAGGTTCTTCTTGATCAGGGCGACTTCGATGGCATCGAATGCGCCCGCGAAGTCCAGGCCGTTGAACTCGCCGGAGTTGATCAGTTCGCCGTGTTCGCCATAGGCGTCCTGCCAAGGTGCGGGAGTCTGGTCGCCGGCGCTGGTGCGCACCACCGGTTTGACCGGCAGGTTGTACTTGTGGGCGAATTCGAAATCACGCTCGTCGTGGGCCGGCACGGCCATCACCGCGCCGTCGCCGTAGTGCATCAACACGTAGTTGGCGACCCACACCGGCAGCTTCTCGCCAGTGAGCGGGTGCTCGACGAACAACGACGTTGCCAGGCCTTTCTTCTCTTGAGTGGCGACATCGGCTTCGGCGACGCTGCCGCCCTTGCATTCGGCGATGAACGCCTGCAGCTCAGGGTTGTTCCGGGCCGCCAGGGTGGCCAGCGGATGCTCGGCGGCCACGGCCACATACGTGGCACCCATCAAGGTGTCCGGGCGGGTGGTGAAGACTTTCAGGGTGCCGGCTTCGCCAATGGAGGCGACGTCGTAGGGGAACTGCACTTCCATGCCCCGGGACTTGCCGATCCAGTTGCGCTGCATGGTCTTGACCTGCTCGGGCCAACCGGTCAGCTCGTCGAGACTCTCCAGGAGCTCATCCGCGTAGGCGGTGATCTTGAAGTAGTACATCGGGATTTCGCGCTTTTCGATCAGTGCGCCGGAGCGCCAGCCGCGACCGTCGATCACTTGTTCGTTGGCCAGGACGGTCTGGTCCACCGGGTCCCAGTTCACGGTGCCGTTCTTGCGGTAGATCACGCCTTTTTCGAACAGGCGGGTGAACAGCCATTGTTCCCAGCGGTAGTAGTCGGGCTTGCAGGTGGTGACCTCGCGGGACCAATCCACCGCCAGGCCCAGGCTACGCAGCTGGGTCTTCATGTAGGCGATGTTTTCGTAGGTCCACTTGGCGGGGGCCACGTTGTTCTTCATCGCGGCGTTTTCCGCCGGCATGCCGAAGGCGTCCCAACCCATGGGTTGCAGGACGTTCTTGCCTTGCATGCGCTGGTAGCGGGAGATCACGTCGCCGATGGTGTAGTTGCGCACGTGCCCCATGTGTAGCTTGCCGCTGGGGTAAGGGAACATCGACAGGCAGTAGTAAGTCTCCTTGCCTGGCTGTTCACTGACTTCAAAGGACTTTTGCTCGTCCCAGAACGACTGGGCGGCGGCTTCGATTTCACGGGGCTGGTAGTGTTCGTGCATGGCTACTTTTGTACTGAATGGGGTGGCCCAATCCTCTTCGTTGCCATGCTGGACGCAGACGACGCCGAATGCGGCGTTTTCGATGCCCAGCCAAGCTGGAAGTGGAGTTACAGGAAGCGCCGTAGCATACATGACCGCACTCTGCCGAGGGAAACCCTGATTGCTGCCGAACCACCGCCGAGCCATTGCCGATCATCGGCGATGACCCGTGTTCAGGGCCGTTGGTCGCGGCGCACTGCCGGTTTGCCCAGCGAAGCTAAGCTTCTCAATGGGGAGTGAGTCTTATCTTCAATGAGGTGAGGGATGGTTGAATCACAACGAAAAGTCGCTACACCTGAGTTGTACGAAAAACTGATCGATCGTCTCGGGGTGGCCCTGGACGCTGCAAGAACCGCCGGTCGCTTGCGTGATGAGCGCCCGGTAGAGCTGGAACTGCGAGGCTTGAGCCCCGCAGAGTTCGAACTGGTCAAGGCTTACCTTGAACAGGCCGGACATAACCCCCCCACCAGTGGGGCCCAGGTACTCAAGCGTCTCGAAGCGCCCCGTTCGGCCAAGGTTGTGTGGCTCAAGGACCGGACGCCTGATAAGGATGCAGTAAAGATCCGGTCGCTGCAGTTCAAGTAAAGCCGGATTCACGCGTGTCGCTTTTTTTGGTTCAAGGCTTTTTCGAATCTGTTGTCGCTTTGCGTCAACCCCCTTAGGCTTCGGGCATCTATGGAGATGCCCGATGCCCTTTCGCTATTTCATCAAACAACTTCTATTGCCGCCCGGCATTCTTCTGCTGCTGTTGGCGCTCGCCTGGTGGTGGCGCCATTCTCGGCCGCGCCTGGCCCGCCTGTGTTTCGCCGTGGGCCTGGGCGGTTTCTGGTTGATGAGCCTGCCGGTGGTGGTGCAGTGGAGCGCCAAGGCATTGGAGCGTGAGCCGCCGCTGCTGCGCAGTGAATGGGCGACCCTGGCCCAGCGTGCCGACGCCATCGTGGTGCTGGGTTCCGGTCGCGAGCGCGGTGACCTGGCCTGGGGTTCCGACCAGCCCACCGGTGTCGGCCTCGAACGCCAGCGTTATGCGGCGCGACTGGCCAAGGCGTCGGGCTTGCCCGTGCTGACCACTGGCGGCTTGCACTACGGCACCCCGCCCAGCGAGGCCAAGTTGATGGCCGACTCGATGCTGGAGGATTTTGGCGTCAACGTGCGTTGGCAGGAAGGACGTAGCCGCACCACCTGGGAAAACGCCCAGATGAGCGCCGAGATCCTGTTGCCGGAAGGCATCAAACGGGTTGTGGTGGTGACCCAGGCGTGGCACATGCCGCGGGCGGTCTGGAGTTTCGAGCGGTCAGGATTTGAAGTGGTGCCGGCGCCTGTCGGCTTCCTGGGCCCGGACAACGCCCGGCCACTGGGTGGCTGGATGCCGGAGTTCAAGTCGATCTGGCAGTCCGGGCAGTTGATGAATGAGGCGATGGGGTTGTTGGGGTATTGGTTGTTCTATCGCTGAGCATACGAAATGTGTGGGCCGAACATGGTTGTGGCGAGGGAGCTTGCTCCCGCTGGGCCGCGAAGCGGTCCCCCTAAAAACAGGGCCTGCTTCGCAGTCCAGCGGGAGCAAGCTCCCTCGCCACAAGAGCTCAATGGTCTTCCAGAGTGGGTAGTCGCCTGCCTTGTGCAGACATCCAATGCATGGGTGTTCGCCAATGTCATGGGCTAGCGAGCTTCTGTGGCGAGGGAGCTTGCTCCCGCTCGGCTGCGCAGCAGACGCCACTGTCGCCGGGCTGGAACATCTTCAGTGGTTGGGAAAAACGGAGCGGCTGCGCCACCCAGCGGGAGCAAGCTCCCTCGCCACAAGGGGTGCCAGAGGCCTTAAACGGTCTTGGCCATCCGGCTCGCCATCAACGCCCAGCCCAACAGCGACAGGCACAAAATGATCAGCGGCCATGAGCGCCATTGCAGGTACGGCGTCAGGTCGTGCATCGGCACCACTTCGCCGTACAGGATGCCACGCTCGAATTGCGGGATCTGTGCGGTGATCTGGCCGAAC
>NZ_FOTH01000070.1:0-8370 GCF_900114515.1 Pseudomonas sp. NFACC46-3 | reverse complement strand
GAGTCAAGACCTTGCCCGACGGCCAGGCCATCGAATACCGCTACGACGAACTGGGCCGATTGGTCCACGTCAACGACGGCAGCGATCATCCCCTGGCCTTTGAGTACGACGCCCAGGACCGGCTGGTCTGCGAACACCAGGGTTGGGGCACCCTGCGTTATCGCTACGACGCTTGCGGACGCCTCAACCACCTGCGCCTGCCGGACGACAGCCAGCTCGACTACCACCATGCCCCAGGTGGCGCACTGACCGCCATCGACCTCAACGGCTCGCGCCTGACCGAACACCGCTTTGTCGGCGGTCGCGAACGGCAACGCCAGCAAGGCCGGCTGCTCAGCGACTACGACTACGACGAACAGGGCCGCCTCAAGGCCCAGACCGTGTGGCAGAGCCAACAGCAGCAACTGTTCTGGCGCGATTATGCCTACAGCGCCAAGGGCAACCTGCAAACCCTTTCCGACAACCGAAACCGCCGCAGCTACCAGTACGACCCGCTGGATCGCCTGACCCGCATCGACTTTTCCCACAGCGAACCGCCGGAACACTTCTGCCACGATCCGGCCGGCAACCTGATGATGCAGGACCGCCCCGGCCCGACCACCCTCAAGGGCAACCGCCTGCTGGAAGAGGGCGACCGCCACTATGACTACGACGCCTTCGGCAACCTGATCCGCGAACGCCGCGGCCAGGCTCTGGTCAGCGCCTACCGCTACGACAGCCAGCACCGCCTGATCGGCGTCACCACGGCCGATGGGCGTGAAACCTCCTACCGCTACGACGCCTTTGGCCGACGCATCAGCAAGACCGTGGACGGCCTGACCACGGAATTTTTCTGGCAGGGCGACCAGGTCGTCGCCGAAAACAGCCCGCGCCACCACCGCAGCTACGTCTACGAACCCGGCTCCTTCCGCCCGCTGGTGATGCTCGATGGCGAAGGCCCCGACGCCCGCCCGTTCTACTACCACCTCGACCACCTGGGCACCCCCCAGGAACTGACCAACCCCGCCGGCCAGATCGTCTGGTCGGCGCGCTACAACGGCTACGGCCAACTCACCGAACTCCAGCACGGCGGCGGCGAACAACTGGAACAACCGCTGCGCTTCCAGGGCCAATACTTCGACCCGGAAAGCGGCCTGCACTACAACCGCCACCGCTACTACAATCCCGGCACTGGCCGCTATCTGACGCCTGACCCGAGCAAGTTGGCGGGTGGGCTCAATGGGTATCGCTACACCCTGAACCCGACGGGGTGGGTGGATCCGTTGGGGTTGGCGTGCAAGTGCCCGGGTGATATCGAGGCTGATGGGCCGTTCAGCGAGATTGTGCCGGGGGGAGGGTTGGCTGCGCATGAGGCTCGGGGTGGGCATCTGATGAAAAAGCATATAGGTCGTTCTGAAGCTCAATTAAGAAAACGCCTTGATTCAGAGCCTCATGTGCCTACCGCATCGACATTTCCTGATAGAGCAACGGCGGAGTCAAAGGTCTCCAGTGTATTGAGAATGAAAGAAACGGAAATTGATGAGTTCCTAAACAAAAAATTGGAAAAGAAACTCTTGTTGCAGCAGTCCTTTCCTTCTCCGGCTGGAGTCGGTGTTATACGGAAAAGTGGGAAGCTAGAGCCTCTATCAGTGGTGACTTTGGTGCTAAAAAAGTCCAAGGAATCACCTGTTGGATATAACTTGCTTACGGGGTATGTTGAAAAAAATGAGAAATAAATATCCAGGTCTTTTTCAGTTTTTGGGTTGTTATTTTCACCAGGACTGGATGTGTGAGTCACCAGAGCCCGATGGGATGATAAGACTTTTTGTATCAGACTCGGTGCCGGAAACTATTGATGCGGTGAAGCAAGAAATTCTGAAATTATTGGCAGCGGATATTAGTGAAGAAGAGCTTCGGGGGATTCTTATGGACGAGATGCCTTGTAACTATTGTTATTGGCTGGACTGGGACTCTGGTACGACCTGGTTGAATCACATTATTGAGATTCTTAGTGACGATGGCCCAGATACTGCTGGGCTCTAATGTGTTTTGAAATATATTCGGCTATGTTCTGATTTTGCCGGCACTCGGGCCGTTAAGGTCAATGGATACCAGTGTGGGAGCGAGCCTGCTCGCGATAGCGGAGTGTCAGTCACATCAATGGCGGCTGATCCACCGCCATCGCGAGCAAGCTCGCTCCCACAGATTTATCGGTGAGCTGTAGGTCGCGGCTTCGCACCCAGCCATTAAAAAAACCACCCCTTTGGCACCGATAACATCGTTTCTCGGCCGCGCGGCTTTTCCCTATATTGGCCCTCAGATCCGGTGGATGGCTCAACGTCCACCCCCTCAGTGTGAGTAGCCTCAATGAACAATAAACCTGACAGCACAGGGCTTGATAATGCGGGAGCAGGAACCCGGGCGGTTTGGGGTGGGGAGCAGGTCAGGCACCCCTACAACGCCACGCAAACCCCCATCGTGGCCAGCGCCGCGTACGGTTACGACGACATCGACGTCTGGTACGACGTCGCCTTGGGCAAGGCCCCCGGCTTTATCTACAGCCGCATGAGCAACCCGACCGTCGAGACCCTCGAAGCCAAGATTCGCGAGCTGGAAATGGCCGAGTCCGCCGTGGCCTTCAGCAGCGGCATGGCGGCGATCAGCAGCGTGCTCTACACCTTCCTGGCCCATGGCGATCGTGTGGTGTCGACCAAGGACAGTTACGGCGGCACCAACAAGATCTTCGAAGAGTTCCTGCCGCGCACCGGCGTGACGGTGACCTTGTGCGAGACCTTCGATCACGACGATCTGGAGCGTGAAATCGCCAAGGGTTGCCAGGTGCTCTACCTGGAAACCCCCACCAACCCCACCCTGAAAATCCTCGACATCCCGCGCCTGGTGGCAGCGGCCAAGCGTGTCGGTGCGGTGGTCGTGGCCGATAACACCTTCGCCACGCCGCTGAACCAGAGCCCACTGGCCTTGGGGGTGGACGTGGTGATTCATAGCGCGACCAAGTTTCTCAGCGGCCATGGCGACGTGCTCGGTGGCCTGGTGTGTGGCAGCGAAGCCTTGATGGCCCAGGTGCGGCATTATCGGGAAATCAACGGCGCGAGCCTTGACCCGTTCTCGGCCTACCTGATCATCCGTGGCATGAAGACCCTGGCACTGCGCATGCGCCAGCAGCAACACAGCGCCCGGGCCCTGGCCGAGTTTCTCTGCACCGAACCGTTGGTGGAGGCGGTGAATTATCCCGGCTTGCCCAGCCACCCGAACCACGCCGTGGCTTGCGCGCAGATGTCCGGTTTCGGCGCCATCGTCAGTTTTGTCCTGGTCGGTGGCATGGACACGGTCAAAATGCTGCTGCCACGCCTGCGCTTCGCCCATTGCGCGGGCAACCTGGGCGCGGTGGAAACCATCTACGGTCCGGCCCGTACCACCAGCCATGTCGAGAACACCTTGGAAGAACGCCTGGCCCTGGGCATCTCCGAAGGCTTGGTGCGGGTTTCGGTCGGCATCGAAGACACGGACGATCTATTGGACGATCTGAAACAGGCCTTCGCCTTCGTCAAAAAGACCCTCACCCCGCAACTCAATGAAGCCCCTATCGAGACCGCAAGCTGAAGTTTGAAAGTTGGTACCCCGCCACAAGGCTGTGAATGGGGCGTTCATGAATAGGAATAATAATAAAGCTTAGTGGCGATGCACTTTTACTCTGCCCAATAACTTGTCGCGGACGTTAATGCGCGCCCTAACAACTTTCATGAGAACAACCATGTCCATAAAAGAACAACAACTCAATACGCGTGCCGGTTTTAAACAGGAAATGCAGACGCGCCATATTGTCATGTTGGCATTAGGCGGCGTCATTGGTACCGGGCTGTTTCTCACGTCCGGGTATACCGTCAACCAGGCCGGCCCCATGGGCGCGGTGATCGCCTACATCATTGGCGCGCTGATGGTCTACATGGTGATGATGTGTCTGGGGGAACTGGCGGTGCAGATGCCGGAAACCGGCTCGTTCAGCACCTACGCCACACGGTTTCTAGGCCCGGGCACCGGCTACACCGTGGCCTGGCTGTATTGGCTGACGTGGACGGTGGCCATCGGTTCCGAATTCACCGCGGCCGGCATCCTCATGTCGCGCTGGTTTCCCGACACACCGGTGTGGATCTGGAGCGCGCTGTTCGCCGGCGTGGTGTTCCTCTCCAACGTGATCTCGGTGCGTTTGTTCGCCGAGACCGAGTTCTGGTTGTCGTTGATCAAAGTGTTGACCGTGGTGGTGTTCCTGCTGATTGGCGGTGGCGCGATTCTTGGCCTGTTGAACATCGACCAGGCCCACAGCATCGGCTTGAGCAACTTCACCCGCGAAGGACTTTTTCCTACCGGTTTCATGCCGATTGCGATGACGCTGCTGGCGGTGTCCTTCGCGTTCTCCGGCACTGAGCTGATTGGCATCGCCGCCGGTGAAACCAAGGACCCGCAACGCAATGTGCCGCGGGCCATCCGCACCACGGTGCTGCGCCTGGCGGTGTTTTTCGTCGGGACCATTTTTGTCCTGGCGACCCTGCTGCCCCGCGAGCAAGCCGGTCTGGTCGAAAGCCCCTTCGTCACAGTGTTCACCTACATCGGCATTCCGTACTCGGCCGACATCATGAACTTCGTGATCATCAGCGCCCTGTTGTCGGCGGCCAACTCCGGGTTGTACGCCGCCTCGCGGATGCTCTGGACCCTCAGCGACCAAGGCCACCTGCCCAAGCAGTTCTCGGCCCTGACCCGCATGGGCACGCCGCTCAACGCGATCATCGTCAGCATGGCCGGCGGCGCCGCTTCGTTGCTCAGCAGCGTGTTTGCCGCCGACACCATCTACCTGGCGCTGGTGTCGATTTCCGGCCTGGCCGTGGTGGTGGTGTGGATGAGCATCGCCGCGAGCCAGATCGCTTTCCGGCGTCACTATGTGGCCAACGGCGGCGACATTCGCAATCTCAAGTTCCGGGTTCGCGGCTATCCGTGGGTGCCGCTGGGGGCGCTGGTGTGCTGCAGCCTGGCGTGCATCGGGATCGCCTTCGACCCTGAACAACGGGTGGCGCTGTACTTCGGCTTGCCGTTCATCGCCTGGTGTTACTTCGTGTATTACATTACCCGCAAAAGCCGCGAGCGACGCTTGTCGGTTGCCCTCGTGGCACAACCGTCCGACGCGTTCTAAGGCGCGTTGACGGGTCGGGCAAACGTGCCCGGTGCGTGGGGGTCAACGAGGTCCAGATCATGAAGCAAAAAACGTTGCCCCCGTTGAATTGGCTGCGGGCGTTCGAGGTGTCGGCCCGCTGCCTGAACTTCACCCACGCCGCCGACGAACTGTTTTTGACCCAGGGCGCGGTCAGCCAGCAGATCCGCCAATTGGAAAGTCACCTGGGGGTGGCGCTGTTCAAGCGCTTGCCCCGTGGCCTGGGCCTGACCGAAGAGGGCCAGGCCTACCTGCCGGTGGTGCAGGACGCGATCACGCGATTGGCGGTGGGCACCAACGAGATCTTTGGCCAGCACAAGCGCCGGCCAATCAAGGTGCGCGGCAGCCTGGCGTTTTTCGTGCACTGGCTGGCGCCGAAACTGGTGGATTTTCGCCAGGTGCATCCGCACGTCGACATCCGCTACATCAGCAACATCTGGGTCAAGGAACTGGACGGCGAGGACGACATGGAAATTCGCTGGGGCCACGGTCAATGGCCCGGCCTGGTGTCGCAACGCCTGACCTGGGACACCTTGTTCCCGGTGTGTTCGCCAGCCTTGATGACGACGCTGAAGGTGCCGGCGGACGTGGCCAAGCATCCGTTGCTGCACGTGCTGGGCTACGAAGAGGGTTGGGGTTACTGGCTGAAAATGGTCGGTGCCGACTCGGTGGATTCCTCGACCGGCATGCAGTTCGACACGCTGGTCTGCACCTTGCGCATGGCTGAACTGGGGCAGGGCATCGCCCTGGCGCGGTCGTCGATGGTCAGTGACATGCTCGGCGACGGACGTCTGGTCGAACCCTTCGCCCAGCGCATCGAGGCCAGCGAATCGTTTTACCTGGTGCGCAGTTCCGGGGCCGAGCAACACCCGGACGCGGTGCGGTTTTCCACCTGGCTGGTGGAGCAGGCGCATCGTTTCAAGTGAGCCGTTTCAAGTGAATATCCGGAGTTGACCATGCGCTATGTGAGTACCCGAAATTCAGCCGTGCAGGTCGATTTCGAAAAGGTTGTGCTGTCGGCCATCGCCGAGGACGGCGGGCTGTTCGTCCCCGTCGAACTGCCGCAGTTCGAACCCCAGGACATCGCCAACTGGTCGACATTGTCCTATGACGAACTGGCCTATCGGGTGATGCGTCCGTTCGTGGGCGAGGCGATCCCCGAGGCCGATTTCAAGCGGGTGCTCAAGGAAGCCGGCAGCCAGTTCAGCCATCGCTCCCTGGCGCCGTTGCATCAGGTGGATCGCAATGAATGGGTCCTGGAATTGTTCCATGGGCCGACCCGCTCCTCGAAGGACTTTGCCGCGCAATTGCAGGCGCGGCTGGTGCAGTACTTTTTGCGCAAACGCGGGCGCCGTGCCGTGGTGATCGGCGTCACCAACGGCGACACCGGCCTGGCCGCCATCGAGGCTTTCAAACACTGCGACGAGACCGATGTGGTGGTGATTTATCCCGAGGCCGGTGTACCGCAAGACCAGCTTCAAGACCTGCAAGCGACGGCGCATCCGCGGGTTCATCAAGTGGCTGTCGATGGCAGTTTTGATGACTGCCAGACCTTGGTCACCCATTTGTTCCGACAGCACGAGGCAATCAGTTTCAATTCCAGTAACTGGGTCAGCGTCATGGCGCAGTTGGTGTTTTATTTCCATGCCGTGTTGCAACTGGGCGGCGGTCAGCGGCCCATCGGTTTCAGCGTGCCGGCGGCGAGCTTTGCCGAAGTCTATGCCGGCTACATCGCGCAGAAGATGGGCTTGCCAATCACGCAGATGATTGTTGCGACCAATCAGAATGACGCGCTGCATCAGTTCTTTTTGAAGAACCATTACTCGCGATTGCGCGCCAGCAAGACCCTGTCGCCGGCCATGGATTTGTCGATTTTTTCCAACCTGGAGCGGTTTCTCTGGGAGCTCTATGGGCACGACGACCAGGCCGTGAGCGCACTGATGCACACCTTCGAAACCCACGGCGAAATGACCATCGCCAACGAGTTCTGGTTGCAGGCGCGGATGATCATCGACTCGTACGCGGTCAGCGATGAACAGACGCTGGAGGAAATCACCTCGCTGCATCGCGACACCGGCTACGTCATCGACCCCCACACCGCCACCGGCGTGCTCGCGGCGCGCTTGTACCGGCGCAGCCTGGTGGCGCCGATGGTGACCTTGGGCGAGATCTCCCCGGCCAAATCGGCGGTGTTGCTCGGCGAGTTGGGGATCCACATCGCGGCGCGACAACGCCCGGTTTCCGAGCATGGCCCGGCGCAGATTCATCGCCTCCAGCCGGACGACCTCGGTGCCCTCCATCAACTGCTCGGCGCCCTGTAACCGGAGGCCCCATGAAGCGAATTCTCGATCCCCTCGACGAACGCATCATCGCCGAACTGCGGCTCAACGCCCGCGCCGCCCACGCCGAACTGGCAGCCAAGGTCAACCTCTCGCGCAACGCCGTGCGCCAACGCATCGAACGCCTCGAACGCGACGGCGCGATCCAGGGCTACACCGTGCGCACCGGGGAGGGCGCGCACGCGTCGTCGAACATCAACGCGGTGATCTTCGTCTACCGCTACGACCGCATGCGCGGTGCCGAGGTGTTGCAAGCGTTGCAGGCCATGCCGGAAGTGCTGCAGTGCGATGTGATGAGTGGCGAGTTTGATTTGATGCTGCGGGTGGGCGCGGCGAACCCGGAACGGGTGCATAAAGTGTGGAAAGAGATCTCGGCGTTGCCCGGCGTGGAAAACACAGTCACTTCGTTCGTGCTGTCATCGGTGGTCTAGGCGCGCTATCCGCTGCTGATGCCCGCAGACGCCCCAGCCACCACAACCCCCGTGGCGAGGGAGCTTGCTCCCGCTGGGCTGCGATATAGGTAGTCCGTTCCTTGCTCCCCCATACTGATACTCGCTGGAGTCCGGTTGTTGCGAGGAAGGAACATGCACCTGCGAGCTACGAATAGGGCTGCAACGCATCTCGATGATTACTGCTTCACCTTCGAGCCCAGCAGGTGCGCTTGCGCCCTCTAACGAACACTCAGGGAAAGCCGGGCACGGCTCTCTATATCGCCTTCGCTGGACGCAAGCATGCATGTTCCTGCATGTACTTTAGCGTCTGTGGAGGTGTGCAATGCAAACGCTCTTGTCTCAGAAATTCACTGCTTATATCGGAATTGATTGGGCCGAT
>NZ_FOTH01000071.1:0-7010 GCF_900114515.1 Pseudomonas sp. NFACC46-3 | reverse complement strand
AAGCTCAAAAGCTCAAAAGCTCAAAAGCTCAAAAGCTCAAAAGCTCAAAAGCTCAAAAGCTCAAAAGCTCAAAAGCTCAAAAGCATCCCGCTCGACCAACCGATTTGCTCTTGAATCTGACACTGATTCGAGGCATTCCCTTAACCCACGCCGTACCCAATTCCCCGTGGCGAGGGAGCTTGCTCCCGCTGGGCCGCGAAGCGGCCCTGGAACCCGGCGACGCGGTGGATCAGGTTGATTGAGTGAGCTTGAGAGGGGGCTGCTGCGCAGCCCAGCGGGAGCAAGCTCCCTCGCCACAAAAGCATCCTGTCACCAGCGTCTTCAGCCCTGCGCCTGCGCCTCTTCATGGGCCTGGCGCAGCCTTTCACGGCTGTTGGTCAGGTGCAAACGCATGGCCGCACGCGCCGCCTCGGAGTCCTGGCGGGCGATGGCGTCGTAGATCTCCTCGTGCTCACGGCTCAGGCGGTTCATGTAGCGCTGCTGGTCATCGTGGGCCAGGCGCGCCGAGTTCACCCGGGTACGCGGAATGATGCTGGTGCCCAGGTGGGTCATGATGTCGGTGAAGTAGCGGTTGCCGGTGGACAGGGCGATTTCCAGGTGGAAGGCGAAGTCCGAGGCCACCGCATCGCTGGCGTGGGCGGCGCTTTCGTTCAAGGCGTCGAGGGCGGCGCGCATGGCGGCCAGTTGCTCGTCGCTGCGCCGCTGCGCCGCCAACCCGGCGGATTCCACTTCCAGGCTGATGCGCAACTCCAGGATCGCCAGCACGTCACGCAAGGTGACCACGGTGGCCGGGTCGATGCGAAAACCGCTCGGGCTCGGCGTGTCCAGCACGAAAGTGCCGATGCCATGGCGGGTTTCCACCTGGCCGGCCGCCTGCAAGCGGGAAATCGCCTCGCGCACCACGGTTCGGCTGACGCCATGGGCTTCCATGATCGCCGACTCGGTGGGCAATTTATCGCCGCGCTTGAGCAGGCCGTCGCGAATCTGCTCGGTCAACACCGTCACCAGCTCCTGCGCCAGGCTGCGGCGCTTGCGGGGAAAGCGTGGTACTTCGATCGGGTTTTCCATGGGGCTGTGTCTCGGTAAACGGCTGAATGGCAACATCATAGCGCAACGTGGTTGTACGATCACCGTCCCACCGGACAGCCCTCGTTGAGGATGACCGTTGTGGCGAGGGGATTTATCCCCGTTGGGCGCAAAGCGCCCCATCAAATCACAGGCCCCAATCCAGACCAATCAAGGGGCTGCTACGCAGCCCAGCGGGGATAAATCCCCTCGCCACAACAATATTCGGCGATGGTCATCAAGCGGTCACAGTGCGCTCCACCAGTTGGCCATTTTCGATACGCACATGTCGCGGATGGAAACGTTTCAAACTGCTTCGGTGGCCAACGCTGACGATGCTCAAACCCGGCAACTGGTCGATCAGCGCCTGGTACAGCGTGGCTTCGTCTTCTTCATCCATCGCCGACGTGGCTTCGTCCATGTACAACCATTGCGGTGCATAAAGCAATGCACGGGCAAAGGCCAGGCGTTGTTGCTCGCCGGGCGAGAGCATGCGCTGCCAGTGGTTGCTTTCATCCAGCCGCGCAATCAGGTGCGGCAGGCGGCAGGTTTCCAGCACCTGGACATAACGTTCGTTGGGGTAGATATCGCCGGCCTGTGGATAACTCAATACCTCACGCAGGCTGCCAATCGGTAGATAAGGCTTCTGCGGCAGGAACAGGTAACGCGCGGCCGGAAGCCGGATCGTCCCGTGCCCCGCCGGCCACAGATGCCCCATCGCCCGCAGCAGGGTCGATTTACCACTGCCCGAACGGCCACTGAGCATCACCCGCTCGCCCGGTTCCACGGTCATGTCGGCGTTATCGAGCAGATGGCGACCATCGGCCAAGTCCAACCCCAAGTGCTGAACCTTCAACCCATCGCCCTGGTTTTGTACGTCAATGGCCGGCACGCGGTCTTCGTTGTCGCTCATGGCCTGGCGGAAACTCAGCAGACGATCGCAGGTGGCGCGCCACGCGGCGAGGTCGGCGTAGGCGCTGATGAACCAGCTGAAGTTCTCCTGCACATTGCCGAACGCCGAGTTGATCTGCATGAGCTCGCCCAATTGGATCTTGCCGGCGAAATAACGCGGCGCGGCGACGATGAACGGGAAGATGATCGCGATCTGGCCGTAGCCGGAGGTGAAGAACGTCAAGCGCTTGGACACCCGCATGATGTCCCAGAAGTTGTGCCAGACCAGGCCGAAACGCCCGCTCAGGCGACGGTGCTCGTTCGGCTCGCCGTTGTACAGCGCAATGCTCTCGGCGTTTTCACGCACCCGTACCATGGAAAAACGCAGGTCGGCTTCGAAGCGTTGCTGGTTGTTGTTCAGACCGATCAGGCGTCGGCCGATCAGGTGCGTCAGCCAGCTGCCCACCGCCGCATACACCAGCGCGCACCAGAACATGTAGCCCGGGATGGTGTAGCCGAGCACCTCGATGCTGCCCGACACGCCCCACAAAATGATCGAGAACGACACCAGGCTGACCACGGTGCGCAGCAATCCCAAGCCCAGGCTCAGGGTGTTGGTGGTGAAACTGTTGAGGTCTTCGGAAATCCGCTGGTCCGGGTTATCGGTGTAGCCGCCCTGCTCCAGCCGGTAATAGTTCTTGTCACTGAGCCAACGGGCGAAATGCTGCTCGGTGAGCCAGGCCCGCCAGCGGATGGTGAGCATCTGCGTGAGGTACAAGCGATAAACGGCGCCCAGGATCGCCACCGCCGCGATACCACAGAAGTACAGGATCAACTGCCAGAACGCCGCGCTGTTCTTCTCCTGCAGGGCGTTGTAGAAATCCTTGTACCAACTGTTGACCCACACCGAGATCGCCACGCTGAACAGCGAGAGTGCGATGACGGCGATCAACAGCGTCCAGGCCTTGCCCTTCTCCTCACTGCGCCAGTACGGCGTGGTCATTTGCCAGACACGGCGGAAAAACTGGCCGCGCACCGCGTCATTGACCGCGGAATATTCAGCGTTCTGATTCATGGTTAAGGCTCAATAGGGAAAAGAACTAGTGTCATGTTTCGCAAATACGTTTCTTTTTGACGAGTGGCTGTTGTCGTCAGGCAAGGCGCCGCGACGAGTCATAGCCCGCTATGGCGAGGAGCGGCGACGCAGCATGACGGCAACAGACGCCGTCAAAAAGGAACAGTATTTGTGATACATGACGCTGGGGCCGATCATAAAGCAACGGCCCGATGTGTCGCGAGGGTGGACAACACCTGTTCAGCGCAGGTTCAGCGACGCACGGGACGCTTTTGCAATTTGCGCTGCAACGTCCGCCGGTGCATGCCCAGGGCGCGGGCCGTCGCGGAGATATTGCCTTCGTGCTCGGTCAGCACCCGCTGGATGTGCTCCCACTGCAGGCGATCCACCGACATGGGGTTTTCCGGCACCAGGGTGTCGAGGTCGGCGTGCTCGGACAACAGCGCCGCCAGTACATCATCGGCGTCCGCCGGTTTGCACAGGTAATTGCAGGCACCGCGCTTGATGGCCTCGACCGCGGTGGCGATGCTCGAATAACCGGTGAGGATCACCACACGCATCTCCGGGTCCAGCTCCAGCAGCTTGGGCAGCAGCACCAATCCCGAATCGCCGTCCATTTTCAAGTCCAGGGCGGCGTAGTCCGGTAGGTCGGCCTGGGCGATGGTCAGGCCTTCTTCGGCAGAACCTGCGGTGCTGACGCGAAAACCGCGACGGGACATGGCCCGGGCCATCACGCGGGTGAACGTGGCGTCGTCATCCACCAGCAACAGGTGCGGCAGTTCTTCGCCGTCGACTTGGATCTCGTCACTCATATTCGTCTCCTCGGTCGGCATGGGGCAGGCGCAGCTCGGTGAGCGTGCCGCCTTCCTCATGGGGGTAGAGTTTCACCGAGCCGCCGGCGCGTGTCACGCTGGCTTTGCTCAAAAACAGGCCCAGGCCGAAACCTTTGCCCTTGGTGGTATAGAACGGCTTGCCGATCTGCTCGGCAATCGCCAGCGGCACACCGGCGCCGTGGTCGCGAATACTGATGGTCAGCTCATAGGCATTCCAATCCAACGCCACTTCCAGCCCTTCGGGGCAAGCGTCGGCGGCGTTGTTCAGCAGGTTCAGCAGCGCCTGGGTCAGGTCCGGCGGCGGCGCCATGCGCGGTACCACGCCCTTGCCCAGGCATTGGAAGCGATAACTGGCTTCCGGGCGCATCAGGTGCCAGCGGTTCAGGGCATCGTCGAGCCAGAAGGTGACTGCTTGCATGTCGATGTCCAGCCGGCGGTTGGCCTCGGCCGCGCGTACCAAGTATTGCAGCGTTTCCTTGCAGAGCTTGACCTGATCCTGCAACACGCTGAGATCTTCCTGCAATGCTGGATCATGATGATCCTGGCGCATCTCCTTGAGCAGCACGCTCATGGTCGCCAGCGGCGTGCCCAATTCATGGGCGGCACCGGCGGCCTGGGTCGCCACGGCCAGCAATTGCTCGTCCCGCAGGCCCTCTTCACGGCGAATGGCCCGCAGTTCTTCCTGGCGGCGCAGCTCCTCGGCCATGCGCGCCGCAAAAAACGTAATGACTGCCGCGGCCAGGGCGAAACTCAGCCACATGCCGTAGATCTGCAGGTTTTCCCGAGCGATGGGAAAGGTTTCCAGCGGGTAGAACCGCGCCAGCAACAAGGTATACAGCGCCAGGGCGATACCGGAAAGAATCAGCGAATAGCGCCACGGCAACGTCACCGCGGCGATGGTCAGCGGCACCAGGTAATAAGAGACGAAGGGGTTGGTGGAGCCGCCGGAGAAATACAGCAGCGCGCTGTGGATAAACAGGTCACAGGCCAGTTGCACGGCGTATTCAAGCTCGGTCACCGGCCACGAGGTGCGCAGGCGGACGGCCGTCAGCGCGCAGAGCACACTGGAACAGACCAGGGTGATCGCCAGTTGCAGCCAGGGCAGCGGCAGCAGGTCGAACCAATAGGCGAGCCCCACCGAGCCGGCCTGGGCCGCCAGGACCAGAATGCGGATGAATGTCAGGCGCCAGAGGTTCTGGCGAGAGGCGGATGTCATTTGCAAAGGGGCGAGCATGAGCTCTCCTGATGAGCGCTCCAGGCGAATCGCACGGAGTATAACCAAGGCGCGGGTTGCAGCGGCAGCTATGCGGCAAAGCGCCACAGTTCCAAATGTCACCTTTCCCCCTGTGGCGAGGGAGCTTGCTCCCGCTGGGCCGCGAAGCGGCCCCAACAGCAGCGACTCAATCTGTCTGACACACCGAGGTGTCAGGTTTGGGTCTGCTGCGCAGCCCAGCGGGAGCAAGCTCCCTCGCCACAGGGGATCTTCATTGGCTTCAGGTATCTGTATAGAAGTTGTAACTGTGCGAACCCACCCATAAAAGCTAGAGTCTTATCCTTCACGCAGGCCCGGACATCACCCCTGCGCCTCATCCCAAGGAGCTTTCATGCACACGTTCAGTCGCCCCGCTGCCCTGCTTGCCCTCAGCCTCGGCACCCTCGCCAGCCTGCCGGCCCTGGCCGCCGATGAGCTGCACTACAACCAGATTTCCCTGCGCGCCGAAGTCAGCCAGGAAGTGGCCCGCGACCTGATGATCGTGACCCTCTACACCGAAGAACAGAACACCGACCCGGCCAAACTCGCCGCTGCTGTCAGCACCACGGTGAACAAAGCCATCGGCCAGGCCAAAGAGGTCAAGGGCATTACCCTGCGCCAGGGCAGCCGTAACAGCTACCCGATATACGACAACAAGGGCCAGAAAATCACCGGCTGGCGTGAACGCGCCGAACTGCGTCTGGAAAGCGCAGACTTCGCCGCCCTGTCCAAACTCACCGGCGAGCTGCTGGGCGACATGAAAATGGGCGGCATGGACTTCGCCATCGCCACCGCCACCCGCCAGGGCAGCGAAGACGCCCTGCTCAAAGACGCCGTCAACGCCTTCAAGGCCCGCGCCCAGTTGGCCACCGAGGCCCTGGGCGGCAAGGGTTACAAGATCGTCAACCTGAACTTCAATACCAACGGTTATCCACAACCGTTCATGCGCCCGCAAATGATGATGAAAGGCGCGTCCATGGATGCGGAGTCCGTGACGCCTGACGTGGAAGCGGGCACCAGCAAGGTGACCATGACGGCGGATGGGGTGGTTGAGGTGTCGATGCAGTAATGATGGGCAGCGGCTCAGCCAGTTCTCTGCTGGCTGAACGCTAACCTCCAGCATCGGCGCTCCCCGTGGCGAGGGAGCTTGCTCCCGCTGGGCTGCGCAGCAGACCCAACCCCGGCGCCGCGTTGTGTCAGATGAATGGAGTCGCTGCTTTTAGGGCCGCTTCGCGCCCCAGCGGGAGCAAGCTCCCTCGCCACGGGGTTGGTGTTCAGCTGAGCAGAGGCGTATTGCCTCAACCTCCGCAGGGTTCTTTCTCAGAAACGGATTCGCAGAATAGTTTTTGACATTTCCCAAAACAGCGCGAGAAAGCTGTCCACGTTTTATGGAATGTGGACAGCGACAAATTCGACCACCTTGAAAAGTCAAAATATTTTCCTTAGGTATGAAATGCTCAGATTTCACACTTGGGCTTTCAAGCCGCCTTCGCGGGCGAGACCGCTCCCACAAATTGGATCGGAGTACGACCGTGGGAACCAGGCCGGCTATCAGGCCGCCTCGCGGTGGACGTTGATCTCGGCGCCCCGTTAACCACGCTGGCCGAACGCAGGCATTGTGGAGTGGGCATCCCGGCATGGATGCCGGGATAGCTGCGCTGGGCCATGGATGGCCCTTCGCAGCGGGCCCACGGAGCAATGCCGGAGTGAGGGCATGCCGAGCCTAGGCGAGGCACCGAGTGGTGGGGCTAAAGCGCTTTGGTTACTTTCGCCTGGGCCGGCTTCCGGATTTTCGAAAGTGACCCGCCGTCAGGGCGGAACCCTAAGTAGCCGTTACCGCAGGAATGGATATGTACCCGGTCAACAAAATCCAGGCCGGCTGTCAGGCCGCCTC
>NZ_FOTH01000073.1:0-5435 GCF_900114515.1 Pseudomonas sp. NFACC46-3 | reverse complement strand
AACCGGGATTGAGGTTTTAGGGCCGCTTCGCGCCCCAGCGGGAGCAAGCTCCCTCGCCACAGGGAGCTGTGGCGCTGCAACTGATTTTTTCCCAGCCTGCTACCAAGTGTTTGTATCCGGGTTGCTTCATGCAGATAAATGAGGTGCCCGGGCCGCTTTCGTGGCGAGGGAGCTTGCTCCCGCTGGACTGCGCAGCAGGCCCAAGGCAGGCGACATCATTGAATCTGGCATAACCGGGATTGAGGTTTTAGGGCCGCTTCGCGCCCCAGCGGGAGCAAGCTCCCTCGCCACAAGAGACATTCAATCGACTCAAACCGTGATCATCTCCCGCACCTTGGCTGTCAACAAATCAAACGTGAATGGCTTGGTGATCATCTGCATCCCCGGGTCAAGGAAACCGCCGCGTACCGCTGCATGTTCCGCGTAACCGGTGATGAACAGTACCCGCAGGTCCGGGCGGATCTGCCGGCCGATTTCTGCCAGTTGCCGGCCATTCATGCCGGGCAGGCCCACGTCGCTGATCAGCAGGTCGATGCGTTGGCCTGACTGGAGGATTGGTACTGCGCCGTTGGCATCGGCCGCTTCCACAAAGGCATAGCCCAACTCGCTCAACACCGCGCTCACGAGCACTCGCACCGCTGGATCGTCCTCGACGATCAGCACGGTCTCACCGTCCTGCGCATGCGGTGCATGTGGGGTGGTGGCCTGTGGTTCGTGTATTTCCTCGCCGCGAAAGCGCGGCAGGTAAAGGTTCACCGTGGTGCCTTTGTCGACTTCGCTGTCGATGGTCACATGCCCGCGCGATTGCTTGCTGAACCCATAGATCATCGACAGGCCCAGCCCGGTGCCCTGGCCGATTGGCTTGGTGGTGAAGAACGGATCGAACGCACGACCGATGATCGCTTCGGGCATGCCGCAACCGCTGTCCTGCACGCTCAGCACCACATAGTCGCCGGGTTCCAGGTTGGTGTAGGCGTCGGTAAAGTCGGCGTCAAGGTGCTGGTTGCAGGTCTTTACCACCAGGTTCCCGCCATTGGGCATGGCATCCCGGGCGTTGAGGACCAGGTTGAGCAGGGCGCTTTCCAGTTGGTTGGGGTCGGCTTCGGCGACCCAGAGCTGCTCGTCCAGCTGCATGTCCAGGTGGATGCTTTCGTTGAGGCTGCGTTGCAGCAACTCGCCCATGGACAGTACCAGCGTATTCATCTGGACGGCCTTGGAGTCCAGTGATTGCCGACGGGAAAACGCCAGCAGGCGATGGGTCAGGCCGGCGGCGCGGTTGGCCGAGGTCACGCCCAGGTCGATCAGGCTGTCCAGGTCCTCGGTGCGGCCCCGGGCCAGGCGCCGGCGCAGCAGTTCGAGGCTGCCGATGATTCCGGTGAGCATGTTGTTGAAGTCGTGGGCGATACCGCCGGTGAGTTGGCCGACTGCTTCCATTTTCTGTGACTGGCGCAATGCCTCTTCGTTATGGCGCAACTGGGCGGTGCGTTCTTCCACTTGCTGTTCAAGGGTTTCAAGGGTGGTTTGCAGGCGCAGTTCGCTGTTGCTCAGGTCGATCAGGCGGTCGCGGGCTTCGTACTGCCTTCGACGACCTCGCAGGGCGGTGGTCACCAGGCTGATCAGGGTCACTGGGTGGAAAGGGCGCTCAAGGAAGGTCACGTTGCCCAGTTGCGTACCGATACGCGCCGCCGGGTTCTGTTCCGGGCCGCCGTGATGGGTCAGCAAGACAATGGGCAGGTCAGACCAGGCCGGCTGCTGCTCGATGTACAGGAACAGCGCTTCCAGATCAGGCCCCACCAGCGCTTCCGAGGAAATCACCAACAGGCCGGCACCTTTTTCCAATTCTTCGCACAAATGGCCCAGATGACGGCAGATGAGGCCGGCAAAACCGGCTTCATTGAGGATCATCAAGGCGATCTGGCTGTCCCGTCCCAGCGGCGCGAGGATCAGCGCCCGCTCGGACAGGGGCTCGGCCAGCGTCACCGGTGTTCATCCCTGAGCAGCGGGTTGCTCTCGCCTACATAAGAGGGAACCCCTCGCAAGACACCTTGGAACGCCTCGAGCGGCTCGCCGATGGTCATGCCCAAGCCGCTGATGCGGTATTCGCGGATGGTCGACTCATGGCTGCCCGTGCGTTTCTTGATGATGGAGATCGCCCGGCGCACCTTGCCCAGTGCTTCGAAATAACGCAAAAGAATCACCGTGTCAGCCAGGTAAGTAATGTCGACGGGCGCCTGCATGTCGCCGACCAGACCGTGCTGTGCAACAGTCATGAAGGTCGCCGCGCCCTTGCGGTTGAGGTAGAGCAACAATTCATGCATGTGCAGGACCAGGGCGTTCTCCTCCGGCATGGCCGCCTGATAGCCATTGATGCTGTCGATGACCACGGTCTTGATGTCTCCCTCATCGACACAACGGCGCACGCGGTGGGAGAACTCACCCGGAGACAGCTCGGCGGCGTCCACTTGTTCGATCAGCAGGTTGCCGGTCTCTTGCAGGGCTTGCAGGTCGATGCCGATGTTTTTCATGCGTTCGAACAACAAACCCAGTTCTTCATCGAAGATGAACAGCGCGGCTTTCTCGCCGCGATGTACGGCGGCGGCGGCAAAAATCAGCGCTATCAGCGACTTGCCGGTCCCCGCCGGGCCGAGAATCAACGTGCTGGAGCCGGTCTCGATACCGCCACCCAGCAGGGCGTCCATTTCGCCGATGCCGCTGGAGAGTTGCTGGCGCAGGTATTGGCCTCGGTGCTCGGCGGCCACCAGGCGTGGGAAGACATGTACCCCGTCGCCCATGATGGTGAAGTCATGGTAACCGCCGCGGTATTTCTGCCCGCGATACTTGACCACCCGGATCCGCCGCCGTTCGGCGCCATAGTTGGGCGTCAGTTCTTCCAGGCGAATCACCCCGTGGGCGACACTGTGGACGGTCTTGTCGAGGGACTCGGTGGTCAGGTCGTCGAGCAGCAGGACCGTGGCGTCGTAGCGCACGAAGTAGTGCTTGATCGCGAGGATCTGGCGACGATAGCGCAAGGAGCTTTGCGCCAGCAGGCGGATCTCCGACAGGCTGTCGAGCACCACCCGGGTCGGCTTGACCCGTTCGACCACTTCGAAGATCTGCCGCGTCGCTTCGCCCAGCTCCAGGTCCGAGGAGTACAGCAGGCTCTGCTGGTGCTCGGCATTGAGCAGGCTTTCGGGCGGGGTCAGTTCGAAAATATGAATGTTGTCGTCCAGCGTCCACCCGTGGGAGGTTGCGCCCTGACGCAGTTCACGCTCGGTTTCCGATAGCGTGATGTACAACGAGCGCTCGCCAGCCTTGGCGCCGGCCAACAGAAAATGCAGCGCGACCGTGGTCTTACCAGTCCCTGGTTCCCCCTCGAGCAGGAACACATGGCCGCGGGACAATCCACCGGAAAGGACATCGTCCAGTCCTTCGATGCCGGTGGCGGCTTTTGCACTGATCAACTCGTTAGATGTAGACAAAAATAGCCCTCTCATGACTAGGGAAGTGGGCAGCAGGCGGGGTAACGCCTGAATTCAACTGCCTGAACACTTGACCTTTGGCGGTGATGGCGGTTCCGCTTACATCGATAAAACGCGGTGTATTGCACAACTTTCGGCGTGCAATGAGGGCCTACAGACCAATGCCAGTCAGCTAAGCGAAATGAAGCCGAGCAGTAACCCCGTGGCGAGGGAGCTTGCTCCCGCTGGGCTGCGCAGCAGCCCCAAAACAGGGCCGCTTCGCGACCCAGCGGGAGCAAGCTCCCTCGCCACGGTTTGTGTGTTTGCCCAAGGTTCCAGCTGACAAAAGTTAGGCATTAGGCCTACAGGCCTTGCTGCAGCGCCGGGTCATCGGGGTTCAGCTGTTCAAGTTGCGCCAGCAGGATTTGAACATTCTGCAATTGGCCGGTCTCCTTCCAATAGTTGATCAGCAGCACCCGTGCCTTGCGGTCGGCGGGATAGCGCTGGACGATTTCCTGCAGCTGTTTCTGCGCGGCTTCCACTTCCTGCTCGGCATGCAGGGTGGTCGCCAGGTCATAACGGTAATGGCGGTTCTCGGGCTCCAGCTCCACCGCTTTTGCCAAGCCGAGCACCGCATACTCGTTCTGGCCGTGTTGCAGCAGCCACATGCCCAGCGCATGTTGCAGATAAGCCGACGCTGGCTGGGTTTGCAACTGTCGGGCGAGCAATAATCGCGCAGCTTCGCTTTGGCCCTGTTTGTCCAGTACTTCGATCTGCATGACCAGTGCTGGCAGGTTGTCCGGTTGCAGGCGCAGGGCCTGTTCAAGGGCCCGTTGGGCTTTCTTCAGTTCGGCGTTGTGCAGGTGCAGTCGGGCGAGCTGGCAGTGGGTCTCAGCGGTTTTCGGACCGTCCTCGAGCACCTGTTCCCAGGTGTCGATGGCTAACTGCATCGCCCCGAAATACAGGCCGAGATCATCCGGCGACAAGCCCAGCAGCGCGTTCACGGCGGCGAACCGGACGTTCTGGTCATCATCATCCAGGAGCGGGCCGAGCAACAGGCTGCGCTGGCCTGTCGGTACCAGCCCGACGACGCTGCCGATGGCGGCTCGACGCACGTCCGGCGATTCGTTGTGCAGGTCCGCGTCCGCCAGCTTCAGGGCTTGGGGGCTGGGGTAGTTGGGCAGTTCCGCGTGCAGCAACACGCGGCGCTTGGGCGAGAGGTCTGGGCGCCCCAGTTGCTGGTAAAGCATGCGCGCCGCTCCCGGCTGTCCGTTGCGGGCGCTTTCCAGGGCTTCACTGTAACCACGCTTGATCGCTTCGGGGATTTGCGGCGTGGTGCTGCGTAGCCATAGCGCGACAAGACCGATCAACAACAGGACACAGAGGCTGAGGAGCAGATAGCGGCGGCGAGGCGAGGGCATGCAGGGAATCCATTACCAGAAGCGTGAAATGCCGCAAGCTTCGGTCAGGTGGCGGCTTGAGTCAAACCTTGTCACAGCGGTAGCGGAGCTGTGGGGTCGAGCTTGCTGGTGATGGCGTCGGTTCAGCGATATCGATGTCGACTGACCCACCGCCATCGCGAGCAAGCTCATTCCCCACAATGGGCTCTTTCACGCTGGGTCGTGGGCGATAGGATCGAGTAGGAGGCGGATTTGCATCCGCCGTCCTCTCACACCACCGTACGTACGGTTCCGTATACGGCGGTTCAGGTTATGCAGATAAGCCGTTGATCGTGTCCAGTATCGAGACCAGTCCGAGTTGGTTCCACAGTTTCTTCGGCAGCGCCTGATTCATATGCGACGCCCCCGAGTTCCACCATGGGCCGCGGCCATTCGACGTTGACTTGCAGGCACGAGCTTCGCCAAGCCCCAAGCGCATTAAGTTGCGCGCCCTCGTCGAGGGCTGCTTCCATTGGCGCCAGATGGCACACCGAAGCTTACGTCGCACCCATCCGTCCAACTCCTCAAGTGGCTTCTT
>NZ_FOTH01000076.1:0-2261 GCF_900114515.1 Pseudomonas sp. NFACC46-3 | reverse complement strand
AAAATGGTCTGCGGAGCCCACATCAAGAGCGGCAGCCCGAATACGTTCATCGGTGGGCCGACGGTGTCGGTGGCGTTTGTCCTGGATCTTGAAGGGTGGATGCACACTGGGCTGGAAGTGTTGGGGTTGTTGGCGGCAGGTGCTGCGCTGGTCATGGCCGCCATGGCGGGTATCGCCGTGCTCGTCGAGTTCGTGGTGGTGGGCGGGCTGATCGTAGGGGGGATGGAGCTTCTCGGTGATTTAGGTGACCGCCTGGGGCCTGGCTATCGGGACCTGCTGCAAGGGGTCGCCGGCATGGCCATGCTGGGGCTGAGTCCGAAGATGGCGAAGGCGGCCAAGCCTGCCGAACTGCCGCCGCCCAAGTACAAGCCTGGCGTGACCGAGGCCGATATCCTGGCCATGCCGAAGGGGTCGCGACCCGACGCCGACACGTACCTGTCACCGCAGTATGTGAAAGAACACTTGGCCCAGTTCGAGAACGGTGCCTCGCGTTTCACCACCAAGGCCAACCTGGACAAGTACGGCATCGCCCAGCGCGACGGCACGACGTTCCTGATGCCCAAGGCTGAAGCCGATCAATTGATTGCCAATGCCAAGGGCGACAAGCGCGCATTGGAGAAGGCCCTTGGGCTACCAGAAAATACCCTGGAAAGTAGTACTCTGGTGCGGGTCGATATCCCCGCGCCTAAAGACATGAACCTGCGGATTCCTTCAGGTAACGAGGCCGGCGCCAACGAATTCTGGATCCCTGGCGGCAAGCTGCCGACCGGTGCCAGCGAGGCGGTCATCGATGCCGGGGGCATTTTGCCTAAAGACTTCAGTTGGACGCCATTATGACGGTAGAGGTAGGCAAATCATGAAATTTCAAGATGTTCTGGTCAGTCGCGAACACATGTTCTGCGTGGGTATCGAACAGGATTCGGGTCGATTCTATGTCTCCATACCGGTGAGCAACGGCATGGCCGACTACGAGGAATATTATGAAATCAATCAGGCGACCTTCGAGCTGTTCAAGCGTGACCCGGATGCGGCGCTGCCTTTTGTGGCGCGTTGCAGGAAGCGTGAGCTGGACGAGCTATTGATTGTCCAACCGGGAACGAACCGCGGCACCGCCATCTGATCGTCGAAGGGCAGGGGGAACGGTGGGAATTGAATTGAGTGCCTTCGCCAGTCGGGATGTGTTCCTGGACTACGCCTACGAAGCGGTCACCTTCCGTTGGGACCCTCGCACCGGGACCGTATTCAGGAAGTTTTACGGTGCTGCCGAAAGCGAACAATCGGTTCCCGCGGACAATAGGCTGTACAACGACGCCGTCTTGTATGGTCGCGAGATTTCCAAAGAACAATACGCGAAGGGCTTTGATCGCCAATGAGCATTCTGGACGCTGCAATCGCCCTGGCTTCAAGGGTCCACGCGGGCCAGGTGGATAAGGCCGGCAAGCCCTACATCCTCCACCCGTTGCGCCTGATGATGAAGTTCGACGGGCTTGAAGAGCAACTGGTCAGCCTGTTGCATGATGTGGTCGAAGACGGCGATGTCACGCTGGATGAGCTGCGCGGGCTTGGCATTCCCGAGGTTGTGGTGACGGCTATCGACTGCTTGACCAAGCGCAAGGGCGAGTCCTATGAACAATTCATCGCCCGGATTCGGCCCAATCCACTGGCGACCAAAGTGAAAATAGCGGACATCCACGACAATCTTGACCTCACTCGGCTGCCCGTCGTGCGAGACAAGGACCTGGAACGCGCCGCGAAATATCATCGGGCATTGCGTTACCTGCAAGAGCAATGAATCATGTCGCCGCCGTCTGCTCGTTGAAGGACAACGCGGCAAGACCGGCGCTGCGTTCGCTCTGACCGTGCCCAGCGATCTCTGGTCATCGATAACTCTCCTGTGCAGTCATACAACCAGTAAGTTGGATTTTCGCAATGGATGCACAGGCTGCAGCACGTCTGGGTGATGAAATAGCCCATGGCTTCGGGTTGGCCGCGATGGTCGCCGGTGCCGTGGCCGGTGCCTTGATAGGCGCCGCGGTCGTAGCCGCGACGGTTGCCACGGGCGGCGTGGCGCTGGCGATCATGGCCGGCTCGATTGCCGCCGGCGGCTTGTCGATGTTCCAGATCGTCAAAGGCCTGTCGACCATCTTCAACCTGCCCGAGCCCACCACGGGGGCGTTGATAATGGGCAGCTTCAACGTCTACATCAACAGCCGCAATGCCATGCGGGCGGGTGAAGACACTTCATCTTCCTGCACCGGGCT
>NZ_FOTH01000075.1:0-2988 GCF_900114515.1 Pseudomonas sp. NFACC46-3 | reverse complement strand
AGTGTGGGGTTTCCCCATGTGAGAGTAGGTCATCGTCAAGATTAAATTCCGAAACCCCTATCTGCTGATGCAGGTAGGGGTTTTGTTTTGCCCGCGGGAAAGTCATTTTGTGTTTCTATGCAACTGTCTTGCGCATGGCTATCATGCGGGCCTCATTATCAGGGCGCAGTCCGCATGCTCACGTTGCTAAAACTTCTGAAGGATGGTCGCTTTCATTCAGGGCAGGCGCTGGGTGCTGCGCTGGGTATCAGTCGTAGTGCTGTATGGAAGCAATTACAGCACTTGGAAGCAGAAATAGGGCTGTCTGTTCATAAGGTTCGAGGTAGGGGGTATCAGTTGGCTAAGCCTCTGGTGCTTTTGGATGCTGCAGAGATTTGCGCAAAAGGCCTTCGCGAGTGGCCTGTCCATATCTTTGACGCTATTGACTCGACCAACGCCGAGGCGCTGCGTTTGATCGAGCGTGGGGCGGCGGCGCCGTTCATGGTTTTGGCTGAGCGACAGATCGCTGGTCGTGGTCGTCGTGGTCGTAAGTGGGTCAGTCCGTTCGCCGAAAACCTCTACCACAGCCTAGTGCTACGCATTGACGGCGGTATGCGACAGATCGAAGGGCTGAGCCTGGTCGTCGGGCTTGCTGTCATGCATGCCCTGCGTGATATGGGGATCGCTGAGGCGGGGCTGAAATGGCCTAATGATGTCCTGGTGGGAGAGAAAAAGATCGCCGGCATCTTGCTTGAGTTGGTGGGGGATCCTGCGGACGTTTGTCACGTTGTCCTTGGGGTGGGGATTAATGTGAATATGCAATCGACTGATGAGGTCGACCAGCAATGGACATCCATGTGTCTTGAGGCAGGAAGGGATTTTGATCGAAATGAGCTGGTCGCACGATTGGGTGCGAAGCTTCAGCGCTATCTGAGGCTTCATCACGCATCGGGGTTTGCTGCAATACAGTCGGAGTGGGAGCAATACCATCTTTGGCAGGGCAGGGCTGTCTCCCTGATTGCCGGTGTTAATAAAATTGACGGTATTGTGCTGGGCATTGATCACCAGGGTGCGCTGCGTTTGAAGGTAGACGGTGTGGAAAAAAACTTTAGCGGTGGTGAGCTCAGCCTGAGGTTGCGTGATGATTCTTGAGCTTGACTGCGGCAATAGCTTTATCAAATGGCGTGTTCTTCGTGCCGATGGGGTGACGCCGGTCGAAGGTGGCGTGGTCAGCTCTGACAGCGATTTGCTGGTGAGCCTGAGCCATGCCGAGAAGTTCCAACTCAAGAAATGTCGTCTTGTTAGTGTAAGGACTCCGGAGGAGACGGATTCATTGGTCGCCTCTCTCGTTGATGTATTTGGGGTGTCGGTGACCCGCGCTGTGCCTGCCCGAGAAATGGCGGGGGTGAAAAACGGCTACCAGGATTACGAGCGGTTGGGGCTTGATCGATGGTTGGCCTTGCTGGGTGGGTACCGTCTTGCTTCAGGCGCGTGCCTGGTCCTTGATTTCGGTACTGCCATTACGGCTGATTTTGTGGCGGCGGATGGTGAGCATCTCGGTGGATTCATTTGTCCGGGCATGCCTTTGATGCGTAACCAACTGCGTACTCATACGCGAAGAATTCGCTATGACGATATGGCTGCCGAGCGTGCCCATGAAAGTCTCGCTCCAGGTCGGACAACTGTCGAAGCGGTCGAGCGCGGTTGCATGCTGATGCTCAGGGGGTTTGTCCTGACTCAGCTTGAATTGGCGCAGCAATATTGGGGGGAGGATTTCGTGGTGTTTCTCACGGGTGGGGACGCCAATCTGGTTTCCGGGGTTGTTCCTGATGCCAAGGTGGTGCCCGACCTGGTTTTTGTCGGTTTGGCGATGGCCTGTCCCTTGTCTTGAGGTTTTCTATGCGGTGGTTGTTTCTGTTGTTGCTGGTTTTGAATGTCTTCTACTACATCTGGCATCAGCAGGAGGCCCCGCTTCGCGCCAAGGATGTGACTCCGCTCAGTTTGTACCGCGGTTCGCAGCAGGATATTCACCTGTTGAGCGAAACGGCGGATGCGCTTGTCAGGCGCGACCTGGGTAAATCCGGTGAGGCGCAAAAGACTTGTGTTTACTTGGGTGGTTTTGTTCGTCCGGAGCTGGCCAGGCAGTTGGAGCAGCGATTGGCTGCCTCGGGCGTCGTAAGTCGTTCTGCTGCGCCGAACTCGCCAAATGCCCCTGAGGGTGGGGGGTTCTGGGTTCAGGTTTCCCAGGAAAGCGTGGGAAAGGTGAATGAAGCGTTGCTTCAAAACCTTTCTAAAGAATTCAATGAGTTAAAACATAAAATAATGCCGTGCGAGGGGGTTGCACCCGCTGGGTAGTTTGCATAGAATGGCGCCCGCTTCGCAGCGAAGACCTTTAAAGGTTAGCGGTACGAAGCGACGTCAACGCAGCTAACCTCAGGTTTTTAATGAGAAAATGCTTGACAGAAGGCTGGCATGATATAGAATGCCGGCTCGCTTAGGAGGGGTTCCCGAGCGGCCAAAGGGATCAGACTGTAAATCTGACGTCTACGACTTCGAAGGTTCGAATCCTTCCCCCTCCACCATTTTTAGCGTGAGCTGCAAGCTCCGCGGGTATAGTTTAGTGGTAGAACCTCAGCCTTCCAAGCTGATGATGCGGGTTCGATTCCCGCTACCCGCTCCAAGTTTGCAGGTTGTGCAAAGTGTTTCGCTCTTGTAGCTCAGTTGGTAGAGCACACCCTTGGTAAGGGTGAGGTCAGCGGTTCAAATCCGCTCAAGAGCTCCATATAACAAGGCAGATATGAAAATATCTGCCTTTGTTTTAATGGCTTGTGTGACTCGCTAAATTCTTCTCCTAGGGGTGATTTCGATGGCTAAGGAAAAGTTCGAACGTAATAAGCCGCACGTCAACGTCGGTACCATCGGTCACGTTGACCACGGTAAAACCACGCTGACCGCTGCTCTGACCCGTGTCTGCTCCGAAGTTTTCGGTTCGGCCAAGGTTGACTTCGA
>NZ_FOTH01000077.1:0-1569 GCF_900114515.1 Pseudomonas sp. NFACC46-3 | reverse complement strand
TGGGCTGCGATATAGGTAGTCCGTTCCTTGCTCCCCCATACTGATACTCGCTGGAGTCCGGTTGTTGCGAGGAAGGAACATGCACCTGCGAGCTACGAATAGGGCTGCAACGCATCTCGATGATTACTGCTTCACCTTCGAGCCCAGCAGGTGCGCTTGCGCCCTCTAACGAACACTCAGGGAAAGCCGGGCACGGCTCTCTATATCGCCTTCGCTGGACGCAAGCATGCATGTTCCTGCATGTACTTTAGCGTCTGTGGAGGTGTGCAATGCAAACGCTCTTGTCTCAGAAATTCACTGCTTATATCGGAATTGATTGGGCCGATACCAAACATGACGTCTGCTTGCAGGTTGCTGGGCAAGCCCAGCGGTGCTTCTCGGTCATCCGACACAACCCCGAAGCTATTGATCAATGGGCTCATGCGCTGTATCAGCGTTATGGCGGTCCTATCGCCATTGCCGTGGAGTTAGACAAAGGACCGTTGATAGCGGCCCTGCAAAAATATGATTTTTTTTGTTTGTTCCCAATCAACCCCGCCACCTTAGCCAAGCAGCGTAAGGCCTTTGTTCCCAGCGGTGCGAAGGACGATCCGAGCGATGCCCAGTGGGCACTTGAGCTATTGCTCAAGCATCCCGACAGATTTCCCCTGCAGGAGAAACAAAGTCCTGCCATACGCTCTCTGGCTAGCTTGACTGAACATCGGAGAACCTTGGTTGATGAGCGGGTAAGAACCAGTAATCGGTTGGTTTGCATGCTCAAGCAGTACTATCCGTTGGCGCTGGAGTTGTTCCACGACCATGACACACAGGTGTTTTGTGATTTCCTGGAGCGCTGGTCGACGTTGGAAACACTTAAACGTGCTCGGCCTACAAGCGTTTTGAAGTTTCTTAACGCGCACAATGTTCGCCATGCAGAACTCAATCAGCAGCGCCTGGCCTTGATCCTCAAGGCCACGCCGCTGACAGAGGATCCGGGGATTGTTACCCCTTCAGCGCTGTATGTGCGGACCCTGGCATCGCAACTGAGTGGGATGCTGGTGGCGATCAAGCAGTTTGATGCGGCGATCGAAGAAACGGCCAATACCCTGGCCGATTACAGCCTCTTCAAATCCTTGCCTGGAGCCGGGCAACAGCTTGCACCACGGCTAATGGTAGCTTTTGGTGAGCAACGTGATCGCTTCAAGGATGCTGGTGCTATGCAGCGATATGCCGGGATCGCTCCGGTTACCGAGCGCAGTGGCAAGAAGAAAATCGTTCGCTGGCGCTATCAATGTTCAACCTTTTTGCGCCAGACATTTGTCGAGTGGGCTGCCCACAGCATCAATCAATCGGTATGGGCAGGGGCGTACTATCGCCAGCAGAAGGCCAAAGGCTGCTCTCATCAAGCAGCCCTGAGGGCACTGGCTTTTAAATGGATCAGGATCGTTTATCGGTGCTGGAATGCTGGATCCCAGTATGACGAGAGCGTCTATTTACAAGCCTTGGCCCGCCACGACTCGCCTTTGATAAGAGCACCGGAGGCAACGAAAGCATGTTGACGGAAGAGCTCAGAGCGTGAAGCAGCCCCAA
>NZ_FOTH01000079.1:0-1326 GCF_900114515.1 Pseudomonas sp. NFACC46-3 | reverse complement strand
CGTGATACCCGTAGCTTCGGTGTATGGTTTGAGCCCCGTTACATCTTCCGCGCAGGCCGACTCGACTAGTGAGCTATTACGCTTTCTTTAAAGGGTGGCTGCTTCTAAGCCAACCTCCTAGCTGTCTAAGCCTTCCCACATCGTTTCCCACTTAACCATAACTTTGGGACCTTAGCTGACGGTCTGGGTTGTTTCCCTTTTCACGACGGACGTTAGCACCCGCCGTGTGTCTCCCATGCTCGGCACTTGTAGGTATTCGGAGTTTGCATCGGTTTGGTAAGTCGGGATGACCCCCTAGCCGAAACAGTGCTCTACCCCCTACAGTGATACATGAGGCGCTACCTAAATAGCTTTCGAGGAGAACCAGCTATCTCCGAGCTTGATTAGCCTTTCACTCCGATCCACAGGTCATCCGCTAACTTTTCAACGGTAGTCGGTTCGGTCCTCCAGTCAGTGTTACCTAACCTTCAACCTGCCCATGGATAGATCGCCCGGTTTCGGGTCTATTCCCAGCGACTAGACGCCCTATTAAGACTCGCTTTCGCTACGCCTCCCCTATTCGGTTAAGCTCGCCACTGAAAATAAGTCGCTGACCCATTATACAAAAGGTACGCAGTCACCCAACAAAGTGGGCTCCCACTGCTTGTACGCATACGGTTTCAGGATCTATTTCACTCCCCTCTCCGGGGTTCTTTTCGCCTTTCCCTCACGGTACTAGTTCACTATCGGTCAGTCAGTAGTATTTAGCCTTGGAGGATGGTCCCCCCATATTCAGACAAAGTTTCTCGTGCTCCGTCCTACTCGATTTCACTTCTAAGATCCTTTCGCGTACAGGGCTATCACCCACTATGGCCGCACTTTCCAGAGCGTTCCGCTAAAATCAAAGAAGCTTAAGGGCTAGTCCCCGTTCGCTCGCCACTACTAAGGGAATCTCGGTTGATTTCTTTTCCTCAGGGTACTTAGATGTTTCAGTTCCCCTGGTTCGCCTCTTGCACCTATGTATTCAGTACAAGATAACCATCTTATGATGGCTGGGTTCCCCCATTCAGACATCTCCGGATCACAGTCTGTTTGCCGACTCCCCGAAGCTTTTCGCAGGCTACCACGTCTTTCATCGCCTCTGACTGCCAAGGCATCCACCGTATGCGCTTCTTCACTTGACCATATAACCCCAAGCAATCTGGTTATACTGTGAAGACGACATTCGCCGAAAATTCGATCTTGCTCAAAGAGCAACTCACAAATTTTACCTTAGCCTGATCCGTTACCAGTGAAAGTAACGTCCAGTCTATCTTTCTATCACATACCCAAATTTTTAAAGAACGA
>NZ_FOTH01000080.1:0-1209 GCF_900114515.1 Pseudomonas sp. NFACC46-3 | reverse complement strand
CCGGTGCAGGAAGATGAAGTGTCTTCACCCGCCCGCATGGCATTGCGGCTGTTGATGTAGACGTTGAAGCTGCCCATTATCAACGCCCCCGTAGTGGGCTCGGGCAGGTTGAATATGGTCGAGAGGCCCTTGACGATCTGGAACATCGACAAGCCGCCAGCCGCAATCGAGCCGGCCATGATCGCCAAGGCCACGCCGCCCGTGGCAACCGTCGCGGCAACGACCGCAGCACCGATCAAGGCACCGGCCACGGCACCGGCGACCATCGCGGCCAACCCGAACCCGTGGGCTATTTCGTCACCCAGACGTGCTGCAGCCTGTGCATCCATTGCGCGCATCTACCTGACTGATGTGTATGACTGCTCAGTGGGACGTATGGATGCTCAGATGATCGGAGGCTGTGGCTTGAACGAATGCATCGCCACCTTCCAGGCCGGCTCGTGATAGGCGAAATCGTTCGGTGTGGTGGTCAAAGTGGTGATCACCACGGATGGTTTACGCTCGATGAACACCTGGCGCAGCATCAGGTCGCGCCCCTCGCGTTGCCAGGTGTAGTCCAGCAATGTAGCGGTGTGCCCATGCAGTACGGTGTCCCAGCGCTGCACCAGCTTGAAGCCCGGCAGTTGCTGCTCCGCGCTTTTGAGTTGGCGGTCCACGTACTCGGCAAAAGGAGCATCGCCCTGAGTGGTATCGCGGCTGATGACGAAACTGGCTTCTTTAGCAGGACCGACTGCCGGCAGCTTGAAAATATTGATGCTCTGGTCCTGCCAGGTATCGGGGATTTCGAGATCGGCTTCTTGAATGCGGTAAGAGGTCACAGTAATCGCTTTCCATGGACGTGAGGTGACGCGCGAAGGAGCAGATATTCAAGTAATGCCTGGTAACAATCAAGAACCGGGTTCCTCTACCCCAAGCAACGAACTACATTATGCGATCAGCGTCACTACTCTGGCGATTTCATGCCTGTGCACGAGCTATCAAAGGGCGCGATCGCTTGATCTTCAACGTCAAAAGCCGGCAATCTTGCGCAGCGTCAAATGGACTGCGGCAGCGATAAGGACAACCGATGCTATTCAACCAAGCCTCACGCCTGGCCAAAGTCACCAGCCCCCTGGGACCTGAGGTGCTGTTGCTCAAGGACATGGGCGGCGGTGAAGAATTAGGGCGGCTGTTCAACTACGAGTTGCAGCTGCATTCGCTGGACAATGC
>NZ_FOTH01000081.1:0-1130 GCF_900114515.1 Pseudomonas sp. NFACC46-3 | reverse complement strand
TTACTCGATGACTTTGGCTACGACGCCAGCGCCGACGGTACGACCGCCTTCACGGATAGCGAAACGCAGACCGTCTTCCATCGCGATGGTCTTGATCAGGGTAACAGTCATCTGAATGTTGTCACCTGGCATTACCATTTCAACGCCTTCTGGCAGCTCGCAGTTACCAGTCACGTCAGTTGTACGGAAGTAGAACTGTGGACGGTAGCCTTTGAAGAACGGAGTGTGACGACCGCCTTCTTCCTTGCTCAGAACGTAAACTTCTGCGGTGAACTTGGTGTGCGGCTTGACGGTGCCTGGCTTGACCAGAACCTGGCCACGCTCAACGTCGTCACGCTTGGTGCCGCGCAGCAGTACGCCGCAGTTCTCGCCAGCACGACCTTCGTCGAGCAGCTTGCGGAACATTTCAACGCCGGTGCAGGTAGTTTTCTGAGTGTCGCGCAGACCGACGATCTCAACTTCTTCCTGGATACGGACGATGCCACGCTCAACACGACCAGTCACAACAGTACCGCGACCGGAGATCGAGAATACGTCTTCGATTGGCATCAGGAACGGCTTGTCGATAGCACGCTCTGGCTCTGGGATGTAGCTGTCCAGAGTTTCCACCAGCTTCTTGACAGCAGTGGTGCCCATTTCGTTGTCGTCTTGGCCGTTCAGAGCCATCAGAGCCGAACCGATGATGATTGGAGTGTCATCACCTGGGAAGTCGTAAGTGCTCAGCAGATCGCGCACTTCCATCTCAACCAGTTCCAGCAGCTCAGCGTCGTCAACCATGTCAGCCTTGTTCAGGAAGACAACGATGTACGGAACGCCTACCTGACGGGACAGCAGGATGTGCTCACGGGTTTGTGGCATCGGACCATCAGCGGCCGAGCAAACCAGGATCGCGCCGTCCATCTGGGCAGCACCGGTGATCATGTTTTTTACGTAGTCGGCGTGACCTGGACAGTCAACGTGTGCGTAGTGACGCACGGCCGAATCGTATTCAACGTGAGCGGTGTTGATGGTGATACCGCGAGCTTTCTCTTCCGGGGCGCTGTCGATCTTGTCGAAGTCAACCTTGGCCGAACCGAAAACTTCGGAGCAGACACGGGTCAGAGCAGCGGTCAGCGTGGTTTTACCGTGGT